>JAFCZD010000451.1 GCA_019314525.1 Deltaproteobacteria bacterium | reverse complement strand
CACCCGTAAATCGCTAAAATACGTTTACGACCGGACCTTCCAGGAGTCCTACGATTGTAAGCTCACAAAGCAGATCATTGGCTTCAATGTGGTGACCGGCAAGTGGGATTACAACGTGATCGAGGAGATACCTACCTCACCGATTTCGTAGCTCTTGATGCGCTCGAGTATGGCGGGACGTTTTTCATCATTGAACGTCGGGAACGATCACCACCCCTTCGATGGAGCCCCCGATGTCCGAGGCGTTCGACTCTATGGGATATCGTGCGTTTGTCAGAAGAACTCTCAAGGGGCCCTCATGGGTGCTTAGAGCGACGGACGTGCTGACAAGCAGGGGTATCGGAGCTGCATCTCCACGCACCTGTGCACCGAAGTTTTGGAAAAAGCCCATTCCGCTCGTCGAGCGCCACAGCCTCGGCGATGGCGAGCTGCAGAGCGGAAGCGTCTTCTTCGCTGGCGACCTCGTCGACGGCCAGTAGACCGCGTTCGAAAAGCCGCGCCACCTTGCGTCTGACCGTCGCGAGCAGCGCGTCGATGTCTTCGTCGGTGGGCGGTGGCAGGTGCTCGATGTGCAGCGATTCGCCGTCGGCGACGAAGAGCGCGTCGGGCGCGATGACGTGAAAGTGCACGTTGAGGTTGAGGGCGCCACCAAAAACCTGAATCGCCGTGATGGCGGCCGGGCGGCCGTCTCTGATCCCCAGCGCTCGACCCCGGCGGCGGAGCTGAGGAGGTGGGGGTGGGGTTGTTTGACTCATGCGCACGCCTTACAACGAACGCGAGGTGACCGCCTTTAGCCCCTTGTTCGTTTCTTTGGGGTGGTGGCTTGGCTGAGTCGCTGGTCCCTCAGTCGAGGAACGAAAGGAAGACCATCCAAGGGGCTTGGCTCTCGGTATTGGGCAGGGCGCGGTGCCAGCCGCGAAGCCGCAGCGTGGCGTGGTCGGGGTGAGTCAACCGGCCTCTGCAGTAGACTTCGGGGTCGCGCTTCATCACCCTCCAATCCGCCGACCTTGCCCGCGGGTCTTGCTTCAGCAGCTTCCGATAGGTCTCCTCGGGAACACCATGAGGGTATTGCCGAGACACATAAACCGTCGTGCCTCCTGTGCGAAAGGCCTCTTCAGCAAGATGCGGCTTGCCACGACCTCGGCTCAGAGGCTCCCTTCGAAGCACCCCCCGCATATCCACCTCGACGTTGGGTGACGGAATCAGAAACCATTCACCCTGCCGCAGATAAGCGGCGTTGCGCCTCCGATGGCGATTCTTACGCCGCCCGCCCAAGCGGTGTTGAGCGGCGACCACCTCTTCTGGTTTGAGGGCCTCCTTTGCGCCATCCACCGTTGTGGCGGCTACGCGTCCTTGGTTGGGCACGGCTGCCACGAACCATGAACGCTCGTCGTGCCCACAAAGGTAGCGATGCTTTTCGACGCTAGCGTTCCGCAGCTGCTTCACCAATAAGAGCAGGTGGCGATCATCACGGTCCACGTCGATGACCTGCATCTCCACCTCTTCGGCGTCCGCATAGGAGAGGTTAAAGACCTCATCTCCCTGCCTGCCCCCGTCGATGAGGTCGACGTCATACAAGCGGCCTTCTCGTGGCCCCTTCATGCGGCCCACACGGGCCTCCGCGCCAATTCTCTGAAATTGGCGCACTAAAGAACGGTCATTCATCCAATAGCTCCAAATGATCTCTCGGACCCAATCGATAGGTCCGAATGGCTTTGCCTCGTTCGAGTTGGTAGTGATGGCTTCGTTGCTTCTTCGTGTTTTCGCTCATCTGCTTCTCCTCCTGTTGTTCCAAGCGGCGGCGCAATCTCGCTACCGCGAGTACACGATTGGCCTGTTGCGATCGCTGTTGTGCCACGCGAACCCGCAGCCCAGAGGGGATGTGGCGCACGATGACGGCCGAGTTGGTTTTGTTGACGTTCTGGCCTCCCGGCCCACCAGCACGACAGGCGATGAATTCAAAGTCGCCCTGCCCCACCTGCTCGTCGATCTTTTTGGTTTCGGGCACGTCTTGGACGCTGACGCTAGCGAACCACCGTTTTCTAGACCGGCCCTGTCGATGTTTCGACAGGGCGATGAGGCAGTGAGAGCCTATCTCGCCGGGGATCGCCACACGGGGATCGCGCTCGGCCAAGAAGGTCATTGACCGACGAGGCTCCTTCGACGCGCGCGCATCTATGGGGCTCATGGAGACGCCCGCCTGGGCGCAGAGTTTGCGCAACCGTGCTGCTAGCAGCGCGACGAACTCCGCCGTTTCAATGGGTCCAACTCCCGAGCTGATGATGAGGTGATACTTCATTGCTTCACCGTGATGAGGGGCTCCAGCGCTGCCACGGGCCGAGCCATGTTGAACGATTCAAGGCTATGGATAATCTGCTCAATGTCCTTATAGGCATCTGGGTGCTCCTCGTAGAGAAGGTCCGTCTTGTTGCAAATCACACGGCCGCCGCTGGCGGACCGAGCCAGGTTCTTCTTCTTGTATTTCATGCGCAGCTTGCCCAAGGCTTCGCTGCGACCCATTCGCCGTCCGGCCCCATGAGCCACTGACCAAAGAGCTGCTGCATTTCCGCGCCCCTCCATAACCCACGTGGCGCTTCCCCGAGTGCCGAGCACGACGGTGGGTTGACCGTCTCGAGCAGGTGCCGCGCCTTTGCGGTGCAGCCAAACCTCTTGACCGTCCACCACCGCTTCGGTGACATCGTTGTGCACGAGATCGAGGCTCCCGCAGACCTTCGACGTGCGGGCGGCCCGCATGGCCAAGAGCATGCGATAGCTGAGCAGGAAACGATTTGTCCGGGCGAAGTTGCAGGCACCCGTGACCTGTCCCAGGTACTTCAGCGCCTGCTGGCCTCGCAGCGGTTCCGCACTCCAGCTGCGTTGAGTCTCATAGCCAAGCCCTCGCGAGCCTGAATGGGCGACCACCACCAAGCTCTGAGCCGACAAGCCCAACGCCTCAGCTCTGTCGTGGTCGTGGATGGCCGACACCTTCGAGATTTCGACAAAGTGATTTCCACCACCCGCGCTTCCCAAGGCCTTCGCCATACCAAGGTGCTTGGTGCTGCTCTCCAAAGGACGCGCGCAAGGGGGCTCTTCTGCCGCCAGCATTCGCAAGGCATCGGGCAAGCCCTCCACTGCGGCGAGCCCTTGGGCCCCAAACGCCCACGCAGCCTTCATCGCCTCGACATGCAGTCCGGCGAGCAAATCGTCATCTAGCACCGCGCGCACTCGCCGTTCGAGTTTGTCGATGCCGCCTGCCCGGATGGTGGTGGGCACCACGCGAACACCACAACCGATGTCGCTTCCGATGAGCAGGGGGTGCACCGCATCTTCCATCGCGAAGACAGCGCCAATGGGGATTCCGCGCCCAGCGTGCAGGTCAGGCATGCCAGCTGCTCGTAGGCAGTGCTCATGATTCGCCACTCGCTCGAATTGCTGCAACGCGTTTCCTTCCAACCAAACGCCTGGGTCGGCAAAGATGGCTGCGCGCTCTTGGTTGTTGTGTTTCAGGTTCATGGCTGCCCATAGAGCACGAGGCGGGCCAAGGTGTGGGATACGTAAAAACAAGCCCTTAGGGAGAGTCGTGGTGAGCAACGCACCACTTTCCCTGATGCGCCGTGCACCAGTCCTGGTCTATAATGCACCACTATGAGTACATGCCTGATCACATGGTCCGACCGTGGGGCTGCACCGCTCCGCAACGCCATGGCAAAGAAGAAATCCCGAGATAAGGGGCCCCTAGTCCGCCTGCTGCGACAGAAGGAGTTTCGAAATCGCTACGACTCCGCTTGGATCTTGACCACACCGGCGGGCCGTGATGCAGCAGAGGGGCTCTGCGCAGACGTCGGTCAACGGGTGAAAGATGTGCACCTCAGGGTGGCAGAGGTGGAAGATCCCTCAGACCACGCTGCGCTCTTTGCTGCTGTCAGCACCATCGTCGCTGAGATCGACCGCGCTCATCCCGCGCAGCTTTCACAGCGGGATGTCGTGCTCTCGGCGGGCACGCCCCAAGCGCAAACGATCTGGGTCATCTTGGTGCAGGCGGGTCTTCTCGACGCCCGTATGCTGCAGGTTATTCCGCCGGCCTTCGTGCCACAGGTACACCCCCACGCGGTGCGCAGCGTATGCCTCGACATCGAGGGCTTCCCCCAAATCCTGGCTTTGCGCTCCGAGGTGAATCGCCTTCGCGCCACCGTTAAACTCAACCAAGGGCCCATGGTGGGAGACAGCCCGACCATGCATCAACTCATGGCCCGTGTCGCGCGCGTAGCAGCGACAGACGCTTCGGCGTTGATCCTCGGAGAGACCGGAGCCGGCAAAGAGCTCGTCGCTCGCGCCATTCATGATTCAAGCGAACGCGCCCAAGGGCCGTTCATCGCGGAGAACTGTGGGGCTTTCGCCGAGGGGCTGCTCGCCAGCGAGCTTTTCGGCCATGAAGCGGGAGCGTTCACCGGCGCGGCCAAGGGGCACCGCGGTTTATTCGAGCAAGCCCACGGGGGTACTCTCTTTCTCGACGAGATCGCCGAGATGGAGCCCCGAGTTCAAGCGCATCTCTTGCGCGTCCTGCAAGACGGGTCCCTTCGTCGCGTGGGAGGAGAGCGGCAGGTGAAAGTCGATGTGCGAATCATCGCCGCCACCCATCGGGACGTCGCGCAGCTGGTGCAAGAGGACCGTTTTCGAGAAGACCTCTACTATCGCTTGCGCGGCGCCACGCTTGAGGTGCCTCCCTTGCGGCAGCGCCAAGAGGACATCCCTCTCTTGGTGGAGCATTTTCTCAGCGAGTCAGCCCCCCGAGCGACAACGGTGAGCCCTGAAGCCATGAGCGCGTTGAAACGTTATGCGTGGCCAGGAAACGTCCGTGAGCTGCGAACGGAGGTGCTGCGTTGGGGGATCTTCTGTGGCTCGAGGATGGGTCTTTCTGACCTAGCGCCGGAGATTCTTGGCGGTGAGGAAGCGAAGAAAAGCGTTGGCAGCGCCACGCAGGGGGAGCATGACGTCACGCTCTGCACCCTGCGCCAAGCGGTGGAAGACGCTGAGCGATCCACCATCGAATGTGCGCTCGCAGCGAAGGGTGGCAACCTCTCGGCGACCGCCCGTGCACTGAACATCGATCGCAACACCTTGAAGCGCAAGCTGGCGAAGTTTGAGCTTCAGGGTCAGTGACGGGCGCCCACGGCGTCGCTCCGATCACAGATTGAGGTGATCACGATGCGCGTACTGGGTGATCACGATGGCAGCGAAATCCGCAGGCAGGGTCCAGCACCCACCACGTCATCACGTGTCAGGTCGGCAATCCCGTGGTTCTCTAGTTGATGCTCGATGAGCAGCGAACTCACCTCGAATTTCTCCGACAACTCAGTGACTTCATCCAAAGTCACGATGCCAGAGGCGGCCTTCGCCAATG
>JAFCZD010000450.1 GCA_019314525.1 Deltaproteobacteria bacterium | reverse complement strand
CAAGGCGTTTCGATGTGGTGACTCGCCAAATTCGTCACAGCGTAGTCCTTGCCGAAAACCTGCAACGCGCTGCTCTCCCCTGGCGCTAACTCCGTTTCCACGACTCCCGCACCTGTGCTGAATTGAAACCGTAGTGAATCGACAGAGGCTCCCTCCCCACAGATCGTCGCCGTGATCGCACAAGCAGGTCCAGCCACTCGCTCGATGCTCACGGGCGCCATGAGCGCATCGTCGAGATCGAGAGCTTGGCCCACCAGCGCGGGCTCTCCAATGAAGATCAGCGGCCAGGGTACGCGGTCCGGCTTGGAGATGAGCAGCGCGAGCGCCCTACCCTCCCACATCCAGCGGCTGCGGATGGTGAAGGTGTAGACCTCTCCCTCCACCAAGGGCAGCTCCACGCCCTCAGGAAGATAGTAGTGCAGCGTGAGGATGGTCTGACCGCTGTAGTCGTCCACCAAGCGCACCTCTCGCCGAAACTCAGGAGAGCTAGCAAGAGGCTCGGTCATCGGCCCCCAATAGCCCAGCTTCCCTGTGGCCTCGAAGGTCGATTCATAGTCATCATCGGCATCATCAAGGGCTGTGGTGGTGAAACCCCAGCGTAGGGGAGGCGCGCAGTTGGCCTGCACATCCACTGGTGGGCGTGTGTCGGTGGTGATCCAGGCGTCCACTGAGGAGTCTGGACTCCGCTGATCCGCAGCAAGCGCCCCATCCTGCTGTGGCACACGTGAGCCGCAGCCCACGAAGAGAAGCAGCCATACGAGCCGGCTGGCATGGTGCATTTTCATGATGACTCCAGGCGTGAGATATACCTGGACCGCTCTAGCAAGGACCACGCCAAGTGATGTCGAAGCCAAGACGTGCTTAACCCACGAAGATCAAATGTAAACGTGTAACGCGCCCTCAGATATCCGAGTTGGCAACGCACAGATATTCGAGGTTAGGATCTGAGCCGTTTGCGCGCGTCCGCCCGCTTGGTGACAAACTGAAAGACCAGCAGCGCGGCGAAGCCCACAAAACCGATGAAGGCAAACACATACCAGATGTAGTGCGCGTGAGCGTAAGCCTCGGGCATGGCGCCCTGTCCCTTCAGCGCTACAGTCCACGCCGCCTGCTCTGCCAATGAAAGAGTCTTGGGTTCGGGACAATAGGCTTCCAGGAGAAAGCCCGAGAGCACGAAGCCAAAGAGCCAAGCGAAGAAGGTGTTGACGTGGGAAAAACCCATGTAGAGCCCTTCTTGACCGGGAGGCGCCTGCCTGGAGCAATATTCGAGGTAGCGCGGGCTCAAGAAGCACTCGGCCACGCCCTGCAGCCCAATGCCCGCCACCATCATCACCGTGATCGGGTGCAGCTGATAGCCAAAAAGAGTCAGATCGGTGGACAGCTGCGGGGAGAGCGCCATCAAGAGCGCAGAGAAGGGGATCAGCCCCAGGCCAATGCCAATGGATGTGATGGCTTCGAGGCGCCGCACGAGCTGGGTGATGGGCACCACCAAGAGCACCACCACCGCGGGGTTGATGTTGGCGTACCACTCTGGGCTGGCGTGCTCACCCACCATGCGCAGCACATATTTTGGCATCGAAGCGTAGAGCTGCCCCTGGATCGCCCAAAAAGCCGCAGTGATCAAGATCAACGCGGTGAAGCGGCCATTGCGCAGCACCGTCAGCAAATCGCGCAACGCGTCTTGGGCCCCCCGGTGATCTTGTGTTGCGCCTTCGCTTGGCGCCACCACGTCTCGTTTGGGCCAGTAAAAGAGGCTGACCAAAATCAGCCCTACCACAGCAGCACCCGCTGAATAGAGCGGCACATAATCGAGGCCCAGGGCCACGCGAACGGGCTTGGCCACGGTCTTGCCGGAGAAGGCGCCAATATTGACCATCATATAGAAGAGGCTGTAGGCACGCGCTCGGTTGGACTCATCGGAGGTCTTGGCGACGGTGCCTGTGATGATCGGCTTGACGAAGGCGCCGCCCATCATCACCAGCAGCAGGGAAAAGAGTACGGTCACCTTATGGGGAAAGAGCCCGAGGGTGGCGTAGCCCGCAGCTAGCAGGGCAAAAGCCAGGATCAACGAGCGGCGAAAACCGAGCCGGTCGGCCGCAGCTCCGTTGAAAAAGGGCATCAAGTAGAGAAAGGCTGCGAAGATGCCGGCGATGGAGTTGGCCCAGATATCGCCATAACCCACGGTGCGCGTGAGAAAGAGCGCAAGGGTAATGAAGGTGCCGTAGTAAGCAGCACGCTCGAAGAGCTCAATGACGTTTGCGGTCCAGAATGCGGCGGGGAAGCGCCAAGTACTTTTGGCTTCAGGCATGGCGAGGCATCCTGCCCCAGCGCCAACACCCTTGCAAGCGGCGCGTTAGGCGAACATCTAAGCGGTGCGCTTGATGATGTGGTAGCCGAAGGGCGTCTCGACCACGCCACTCACGCTGCCCACAGCGAGGCCAAAGGCTTCGTTCTCGAAGGGCCCCACCATCTGCCCGCGGCCAAAGGCCCCCAAGTCCCCGCCTTTTCCACCCGATGGACAATCCGAGTGCTGCTGCGCCAACTTCGCAAAGTCGGTACCACCGTCGAGTTGAGTCTTGATGCCGGCAATCTGCTCTTGGGCTTCCGCCTTGCTGCGCGTGGCGGACGAGCGGTCGGAACCTGCGTACATCAGAAGGATATGGGATGCTTTTACTTGCTCACTCATGTCGATCTCCGTTTCTGGTTCTTGTCTCGCACCGGCCAGGTGCTCCTGGTCGCCAAAGGCTCCGGCGTCGCCCAGCCGCTGCTTGGGACCGACGGGCCCCGTTCTGTCTAGTTCACGTGTTCACGTCTTTGAGGTGAACGCAGTGCGGGCACACTGGTACTCCTCCTCCAGCGTCGCCACGAGGTCACGCACTGAAGGAATGCTCGAGATGGCGCTCACCCCATGCCCTGCAGACCACACCGTCTTCCAGGCCGACGCTCCGTCGCTATCCGCCAACACGTCACCAAGATTCACGCGCGCGGGCACGCTCAGCTTCTCCATGTCGTAGTTGCTGGCTTCAAGGCTCTGGCGCATGAAGTTCGCAGGCACGCCCGAGACCGCTGGCGTATGCACGATGTCCTGCGGGCGCGCGTCGATCAGCATCTGCTTGTAGTCATCTTGGGCGCTGCTCTCCATCGTGCCGAGGAAGCGGGTGCCCATATAAGCCAGGTCAGCCCCCATCACGCGCGCTGCCACCACATCGCTACCTGTAGAGAGGCCTCCCGCCAGCACCAGCGAGCCCTCGAAATGAGGCCTGATCTCGTGCATCAGGGCGAAGGGGTTGGTCGTGCCGGCGTGGCCCCCCGCCCCGCCAGCCACCAAGATCAAACCGTCCACGCCTGCGCTGACGGCCTTCTGGGCGTGCTTGAGGTTGGTCACATCATGAAAGACCGTGCCCCCGTAAGCATGCACACGCTCCACCAGGTCTGGGACGGCGCCAAGGGAGGTGATCACCAGCGGCACCTCGTGTTTGACGCAGATCTCCAGGTCGGCCAGCAGGCGTGGGTTCGAGCGATGCACGCTCAGGTTCACGCCGAAGGGGCCACATGGGGCGCTAGGGGCAGAACCACTCTGCTCCTGACGAAACGTCGCCAGTGCTTCTTTCAGCTCTACTACCCACTGCTCGAAGCCCTCCGTGCTGCGCTGATTGAGCGCGGGGAAGGTGCCAACGATGCCAGCGCGGCAGCAGGCCAGGGCCAACTCCTTACCAGACACGAGGAACATTGGGGCTGCCACAACAGGCAGACGCAGGGTGTCGAAGATCTTCGCTAGAGCCATGGGGTACACCTCCAAAGAGGGGCATTATCAAACAAAACCAGCGCCCCGGCGAGACAAACAACACATAGGCGGACTAGCCCTGATCACACACCCGATCAGGGGCTGATGAAGGTGCGCAGTTCGCTGGAGGCGAAACCGTCCATGGAGGTGGTCAAGCAAGTGAAAAAGTCCCCAACGTTGGGATCGTTCCATGGGGCGAAATCGCAGTCGATGACCTGCAGCGCCCAATAATAGCCGCGCCCGCTTTGCAACGCCGTGGTGCTCAGAAAGAGCTCTGCACCATCACAGGTGGGGTTGCCACTGGCGTCCACGCCAGGGGTACCTCCAGCGTTCGCACACGTGAGGGACGACCAATAATCGTAAGAGTCCGCTGGCGTGGGTGGCTGGGAGAGATCCAACGTGGTCCGGTCGCCCGCCAGCAACCACATGCCCAGGGGAACCTCTCGCAGGTCGTCGTTCACGTCACCAAGCATGAGCAAGAGGGTGCCTCCCGTGGTGGGGGCGTTGGGAACGGCGGTGGTCACATAATCCTTCCAAGTGAGCACAGGAGACGCCTCGATGCTCCAAAAGTCGGGCGCGATGCATTCGAGGGCAGGATTGATCCTCAAGTCCGCCGCCGATACATCGGCTTGCAAAGTGTCGAGGTCCAACGTGCCACGACGTCCTTGATTCCCTGGTGAATCGAAGCGACCATTGGCAGCGGCATCCACAAACGCCAACACCTCGGCCCCGCTGCTACGCAGAACGCCCAGCTGGTAGCTGGACTGCCCCACAGGGATCCAAACGCTCGCCTCCCCATCATCATCCGTGGAAACGAAAACACCCATGCGAGCGTTGACGTTGGAGCGGTTGTCGACAGCGCCCGTGATCGTCACGGAGTCCTGGCCATCAACGTCGACACAAAAATAGGACGGTGCGCTCACAGAGACCGCCTCAGGATCGCCATCGAGCCAGGAGGCGTCAGCGGCGATAATGAGCGAGGAAAAACATGAGTCGTCGGGGAGATTCGCCACCGGTGTATAGCTCGGCGTGGGCACGGTGCTACCGGCATCGCTGCCATTGCTCCAACCACCCGTGCTCTCGAAGAGCAAGACCTCATAAAAGGCGGCCCCTGCGACGGCGTCCCAGCTGAAGGTAGGACGTCGCTCGGCGAGGGTCGTCGCCCCGTTAGGGCTGAGCCCCTCGCGCAGCATGGGCAACTTCACCACCTGGCCGAGG
>JAFCZD010000449.1 GCA_019314525.1 Deltaproteobacteria bacterium | reverse complement strand
GCTGCGTTGGCTCCCTTTGACACATGCCGCATGATCCCACGGTCAGTGCCGCCATTGACCGTTACGATGCCGTTTTGGGCGAGCAACCGACCGAGCTGCTCGGCATCCTTCAAGGCGTCATCGCTCGCCTCGCCCCCCATCACACCGACCTTGAGCAGACGCCCATCTTTGGGTGAGATGCGAAGCTCGAAGTTCTGTAGCTGTGATTTAGCCATCGCTCTTGCCTCTAGGACGCTTCCACCCCCACCACGCATAGGTTGATGCCGTTTCCACTGGGGTCAGCGCACTGAAGGTAGCTGGGACAGAAGCTCAAGAACACATTGCAACCAATGGCGCAGCCAAGCTTGCCGTTGAACGTCGCACAGGACCCAGAGTTGCCGAAGGCGAAACCCGGCCAAGTTACAGAACACGCTTCGCCCACCGTGCCACAGGCGGGTGTGCAATAGCCCTTGTCACCGTCTTTCAGGGTGCAGACCAAGTCGGTGTTACACCCTTGGTGGCTGGTGCAGAAGGCACCAAGGGTGCCATCGAGGGGTTCTCCGCAGAAGCAGAGATCCTTGTTTGAATCCGTGCTGAAACCACAATAGTCAGGTTTGGCTGAGAGCTCTTGGCCACAGGAGATCTCACAGGGAAATTGCTGCCAGGTACTATCAGTGCAGTAGCGGATGGTTGCGTCGTTGACACAGTGGGTGCTCTTGTCCACGCAGTCCGAGATCGGACAATCCTTGGGGCAACTCGCGGACGTCTCCCCCCAACCGCAGACGCCATCGCCACAGGGGTCTTTGGGACAATCCTTGGGGCAGCTCGCGGTGGTCTCAGTGCTGCTGCAGACGCCGTCTCCACAGGGGTCTTTCGGGCAATCTTGTGGGCACGTCGCTGTGGTCTCGCCATCACCGCAGACGCCGTCACCACACTGAGGGATGCAGGCCCCCTTCACGCAAGCTTCGTCGGTGGCACACGCGAGGGGTGACCCCCACTCGCTGCAACCGTCGCTGTCGTGTTGACCGCAGACCTGATAGTTTTTGTCTGTTGCGCAGCGTTGCTGGCCTTCCTCACACTCGTCTGTGCAGGTGGCGCTGCACGCACCTGCGCTGCAATAGGGTGCGTCGGTGGGGCAGGGGATCGCGGGTGACCAGCGCACGCAGCCATTGGCCATGGTTTCGCAGCGGCGCAGCCCATCGCCCACGCACTCCACGTCCCCCTCTTCGCATGAGGCCTCACAGCCGCCTTCACCCATGAAGATCACGATGGTGCGCAGCTGGCCTGAGCGCACCTCTTCGGTGGTCTCACCATGCACGACTACTTTGCCTCGGGCGATCCCCTTGACGTGGATCTGCACCTGCTTTCCGTTCCAGCTCTGGGGCACGATCAAGAGCGCGGTTTCGCTGCCGCTGGTGATCACAGGATCCGTGGTCTCATCAGCAGCTTGCACAGAAAAGATGAGCTGTTCGACCTTCAGGGCTGTGTCTACCACTACCGAGACGTCAAAACCCGTGCGGGATTCTGTGCAGGCATTGAGCATCGACAGGATTGTTAACCCCATGTAAATATGGGAAATTCGTGAGAATGCTGGGTGGACTCTCGGCATGGGGCGTTCCTTTGTGAGGCGCATGGCGCTGGTATATACGCTGGCGCGGCGGAGCGCTTCCCAAAAAACGGTGGGAGTACCCTTGGGGCTAGCGCTCTTCGAGGAGCCGGATCTCTGCGTTTGCCGCCCGCATGCGGTGCGAGACCATCAGCGCCAGGCGCGCGAAGACCTTGGTGGCGACCACCGGGTGGTGGTGGGCCAAGGCGTTGAAGCGCTCGCGTGAGAGCTTGAAGAGCTCTGTTTCACGTTTGGCTTCGACATCTGCGGAGCGCGGCTCCCGGTCGAGGAAGGACATCTCACCGAAATAATCCCCTCGGGCGATGGTCGCTACGTGGTGGCGCTTGCCCTCTTGCAAGGGTAGCAGCACCTCCACGGCCCCGCGTCGAATCAGATAGAGTTCGTCACCTTCATCGCCGCGTGCAAAGAGGGTAGCGCCAGCTTCGAGCTGCATGGGTTCACAGATCTCGTGCAGGGCCTTGAGGGCCTCGGCGTCGAATTCCCGCAAGAGTTCGAAGTCCTCGAGGTCGAGGGTGGTGGGGCGGGGGTGTTCTTTCCAGCCGCCAGCCTCGAGCACGCGCTCTTCCATCCACTCCAACGCTTCGTTGCGGGTGTCATGCAGGGCGATCCCTCCTTCTTCCCCCACCAGGCCGAGCTGCTCGAGGTAGCGCTCGATATCCTGGCGTGTGGGCAGGCTGGAGGGCAGGCCGCTGAGCAGCAGCTGGCCATCGCGCTCCTTGAGTCGTTGGTGCATCTGGTTGAAGAGGTTGCCGGCGGTGTAGTCCATGGATTGTACGCGCCGTAGGTCGAAGAGCATGAAGCGGCGCCGGCCTAGGTCTTCATTGAGCTCGCTGTAGAGCTGATCGGTGGTGCCAAAGAAGAGGTCATCTTGGAGTTC
This sequence comes from Deltaproteobacteria bacterium, assembly GCA_019314525.1. GTDB lineage: Bacteria > Myxococcota_A > Polyangia > JAFCZD01. Next base: position 4,139 of record JAFCZD010000449.1, on the reverse strand, counting down.
GACGAGCAGGGCTTGCTCGCCGTGGGCGTCGAGGATGGCTCGCGCGTTGGGGATGCGAGCAGTCTTGGAGGCTACCTCGCTCAGGTCGCGTTGGCGCCGGATCACCGAGCCGCGCAGTTGGTTTCGGATGAAGATCAACACCGCGAGGGCGATGCCCACGACGGAGGCTTGGATCAGGCCGACGCCTTTGGCCACGATGATCACCGCGGAGATGACGATGAAGTCGAGGCGCGTGGCGGGCTGCAGGAGCAGGCGAAAGAGGCGCCAGTCGAACATCTTGGAGGCGACTACGAGGAGGATGCCAGCGAGGGCGCCGATGGGTACCCAGGCGATGACCGAGCGCAGAAGCAGGAAGGTGGTGAGGGCGAAGGCGCCCTCGAAGAAGCCCGACCAGGGAGAGCGGCCGCCGCTGGTGACGTTGACAAGGGTGGGGCCCATGGTGCCAGCTCCAGGCATGGCGCCCACGAGGGCGGCGACAGCGTTGGCGCTGCCTTGGGCGATGAGCTCGCGGTTGGACTCGTGGCGTCGGTGGGTGAGGGCGTCGAGCACGACACCGGTTTTGAGGGTGTCGATGGAGAGCAGTACTGAGAGGGTCGCCGCGGTCGCGGCCACCAGCTCCAAGTCACCGAGGGTGATCGATCGCAGCGAGGAGAGCGAGCGCAAGATGGCGTCGAGCAGCGAACCGGAGGTCTCAATGGTGCCGATGAGCAGGGCGTTGTTTTCGAGCACCAAGAGTTCGGGTTGCAGCCCGCCGATCGCGAAGTAGGTGCCGATGCCAGCGCTGAGACCGAGGATCGCCGAGGGGATCACCTTGGTGATGACAGGTGCGCCGAGGGTGACGATGATGGTGACCAGGCCTACGACCATACCGGGCCATTGCCAGAGGTGGGGCTGAGCGAGGCCCTCGATGAGCTTCGTGTCGCCCGGCAAGCCAAGCCATTTGGGGATCTGTCCCACGGCGATGATCACGGCGACGCCGGAGAGGTAGCCGCTGACGACCTGGTAGGGGATGTATTTGATCAGTCGCCCGAGGCGCAGCAGGCCATAGACGATCTGCATCCCGGCGGAGAGCAAGGCAGCCAGGGCCATCAGGGCGACGATGCGCTCCATGGGCAGGGTGCCGTTGGCGGCGAGGATGCCTGCGAGACCAGACATCACGGCGGCGGCGGGCGCACAGGGCGCGGTGATGAAGCCGCCGTTGCGGCCCACGAGGGGCGCGATGAGCCCCAGGGCTGCGGTGCCCATGGCGCCGGCCATGGCGCCAGCGCCTGCGTGCTCGGAGCCGATAGCGGTGAAGACGAGGACCCCGAAGGCGATGGCAGAGGGCAGGGCCACGAGCATTGAGGCCAGCCCGCCCCAGAGGTCGCCCGTGAGGCGGGAGAGTGGGCTTGGGTGTCCAGTGTCTTTGGGCATAGATGCGGCTCATGAGGGAAAGCAAAGGAGCTATCCTATGCGGAAGAGGGGAAGGTTTGCTAGCTGACGTCGGCGGAAATGATGAACCGCTCAGATCTAGTGCGCAGGGATTTTCGCAGGTTGAATCGCGTCACCCCAACTCTTGGTCTTTGGGAGGGTGAGCGGCAGAGCGCTGGCAGCCATGAGGGTGGAGTGGGAGGAGGCGAGGCTCTTGATCAGACGTGCGCCATGCCGGGCGGTCGCGTCGATGGCTTCAAGATCGACGCGACCGACGGTGTCGCGTGAGGTATGCATATATTTGGGAACGGCGCCCATGTAGAGCAGCGTGGGGAGACCCGCCGCGGTGAATACAGCGTTGTCGCTGCGGTCGAAGGCCTTGGCGACGCGGCGGTGGCCAGCGAAGAAGGAGACGTTGCTGCCTTTGACGCGGATGCGGCCGGCGCGACGGGAGAGAGGATTTTCTCGAGCTGAGCTGGGGTCTTTTCCGGTGTGCAGGCCAATGCCCACGAGGGGGCTTTGGCCTGAGACACGGAGGCCGATCATATCGAAGTTGATCGCTGCTACGATGCGTTTACCTGCCAAGTGGCCGGGGAAGCGAGCAAAGGCTTCGGCGCCGATATTTCCCTCTTCCTCAGCGCTGGTGACAACAAAGATCACATCCCGATCGAGCTTCTTCTTGGTGAGGCGCTCCCAGCGGCTCAAGGTCTCGGAGACGCGCAGGAGGGCGGTTACGCCAGAGGCGTTGTCGTTGGCTCCTTGGTAGTTGCGGATCTCTTCTGCTTCTTTGTGTTGTCGGGTGAGGCCGTCGAGATGAGCCAAGACGAGGATGGCTTCTTTCTTTTTCGCCCGCCCTGGTCTGATGGCGACGATATTGGCGCTGGTGTGGGTGCCCTGGCGTGTCCAAGAGAAGCCCTGAAGATAGCGGTTGAGGCCACGCTTTCCTTGGCCTGCGGGTTTAAGCGTCTGGCCGGTGCGCGACCGTGGGGAGCGTGGGCGAGGGTGCGCAGGTTCTGCGCGATGCGGCTGCGCTTCTGAGGAGCAGCTGCGGCGTTGGGCAGGGCGGTTACGAGCGCACAGGCAAGGATGATGGTGAACGTGGGGGTGGGAAACCTCATACGAAGACTTTATTCATGCAAAGGGTGTGCTTGGCTCGGACGGGCGGTCAGGCCCTGAATATTATGGAACAATGGGGTATTTGTTGTGTAGCAGACACTGATTTTCGAAAGGTCCGGGTGTGCACATCGTCGAATGATGGATTATGTTGCGAACATCTAGTCAAAGACCTTTTCGACAAAGGCGTCCCGCTCGGCGACGAGCTTTTTGGATTTGACTTTCTTGCGGATCAGGGCTGCTACGATGGCGCGCTCACTGGGGCCTTGCGCAAGAATTCTAGTCAGCCAGCTCGCTTCCAAGGCTGCGAGAAGTTCACGCTGGGTCCCTGAAAATTCACTGAGGAAGTTCTTGAACGTATCGATCATGGGCCTAGTATGGCGGACATAAAGAAGCAGATCTATGAGTTAGACGAGGATGCCGGCGATGGCGCCGGAGAGCATGGAGACGAGGGCGCCGGCGAACATCGCGCGGAAGCCCAGGCGGGCGAGGTCGCCGCGGCGCTCGGGGGCCATGCCGCCGATGCCGCCGATCTGAATGCCGATGGAGGCGATGTTGGCGAAGCCGCAGAGGGCGTAGGAGGAGATGACCGCGCTGCGGGCGGTGAGGATGGGGGTGGCGCTGTTGATTAGGCTCTTGAGGCCAAGATAGGCGATGAGTTCGGTGAGCACGAACTTCTCGCCGAGGAGCCGGCCCACGTGCGACGCTTCGTCGGCGGGCACTCCCAAACCCCAAGCCATGGGCCACATGATCCATCCCAGCAAGTTTTGCAAGCTCAGCCCAGCTGCCCCTTCGATGCCGATGGCGGCGAGCAGCGAGCCGAGCACGCCCAGGATGCCGTTGGCCATCCACATCAGCGCCACGAAGGCCACCAGCATCGCGCAGATGTTCAACAGCAAGCCCATGCCATCCGTCGCGCCGCGTGCGGCGGCCTCGATGGCGTTGGAGTCTGGGCGGTCGATCTCGAGGTGTATGGCTCCTCCTGTGGCCGATTCTTCCGTTTCGGGAAACATCAGCTTGCTCACAGCCAGCGCCGCAGGCGCCGCCATGATTGACGCTGTTACGAGGTGCCCTGCGATGCCTTGCAGGTCGCGCAGCATCCCGACGTAGATCGCCAGCACGCCGCCGGCCACCGTCGCGAAGCCCCCCGTCATCACCGCCATGAGCTCGCTCTGCGTCATCTTTGCGATGAAGGGTCTGATCAGCAGGGGCGCTTCGGTTTGCCCAACAAAGATATTTGCCGTGCATGAGAGCGTCTCGGCGCCGCTCGTGCCCAGCATATGCACCATCGCGCGCGCAATGCCGCGCACGATCCACTGCATCACCCCCAGGTGATAGAGCAAGGTGATCAGCGATGAAAAGAAGATCACCGTGGGCAGCACCGAAAAGGCTACCGACTTGAGCGCCGGGCTCATGCGCCCAATGAAGGTCTCCGTCACCATATTGCCGTTGGCGTCAGCGTGGCGCAGCACATGGGGCTCAGTAGACTGAAAGAGAAACTCGATGCCCCGATCCGCGAAGCCCAGCAGGGACCGCACCCCGCTGTCCACCGAATCGAAGAAGAACTGCCCCACCACCGGGTTGAGCACGATCATCGCGAAGATTGCCTGCAGCCC
>JAFCZD010000448.1 GCA_019314525.1 Deltaproteobacteria bacterium | reverse complement strand
GGCGCAACAACTGACGTTCTTTGGGGTGATGTCACAACACCAGACGCCACACCCGATAGCGCCACCGATGCTCGTACTCCCGACAGCGCGACTCCCGACAGCGCGACTCCCGACAGCGCGACTCCCGACAGCGCAACTCCCGACAGCGCGACTCCCGACACCACCATCGACAGCGGTCCCGACACCACCGTGGACAGCGCAGCGGCAGTGATCCTCACCAGCAGCCACACAGGCTGGTCAGGGTCCTGGCGCAACAAGAACTGCTACACCTCGGGCTGTCACACGTCGACTGCCCTGCCCTCCCTGCACGACACCACATGGGGCTTCCCCGAGTGTGCGGCGTGTCATGGAGCCAACGGTGCCTGTGACGCCAACGGGGGCAGCCGCGTCCACACTACGAGCGAGGATTGCACCCGGGGGCAGCCGCGTCCACACTACGAGCGAGGATTGCACCCAATGCCATGGTGCTTCAGAGCACGGCTATGACACCAACAGCGACTGCGTGAAGTGCCACATGGCAGCGGATGGGACAAAAGATTGCTCACCCTGAACCAAAGGGCTGCGAACGCAATCCAAGAAACTCATATACGCCTTAACGAACCTATTATTCCTTAACTCGCACTTGAGAATGATAAGCACCCATGTCACCATGAACAGTATCACTTGCGCGTTAAGGAACTTAATCTTCCTTAACGCGTAGGTGACATTCAGGAACGGACATGTCTGTACTCAGAAACATGCATCTCGACGATATGCGGCAAAACCTGCCACCCGAGTTTTCCGCCGATGAAGCCAGGCAGTGGCTGGGCACCTGGTATCGCGCACCCCTCAAAGCGCTGGTATCCCTCGAACAAACGGGGGATTTGGTCCGCCTCAAGCGTGGAGTCTACGGTTTTCGGCGAGGCTTTGAGCCTCTGGCGGCGGCCGCGAGCATTCACGGTTCATCCTATGTCTCATTCGAAACCGCGCTCGCATACCACGGCATGATCCCTGAGCGGACACCTACCATCATGTCAGTGGTGGACGGGCGCCCTGCCACCTTTGATACTCCCATGGGTCGTTTCGAGTATTACTCCCAAGCGCGCCCCCTTTTCGCGCTAGGAATGGACCTCGTATTTCTCAACGACCGCTCGTGTCCCATGGCAAACCGCGAAAAAGCGCTGCTCGATACGCTGGCGCGAGCCAAGCTTCGGGCCCATACGCTTGAGCCCCAACAGGTGTTGGCGTTTGTTCTAGATGCGCTCCGTGTCGACAAAGCAGCGATGGAGAAGCTGTCGGTGCGCAAGCTATGCCGGCTGGCAGCCCTATACCGGAACTGGGCTCCTCGGCATCTGGCCAAGGCCCTGCGCGACAAGGCCCTGCGCGACAAGGCCCTGCGCGACAAGACCACTGAGCGACAAGACAGTGTTGAGGCATGAACGACGCCATCGCAGCGATGCTCAAGCGTTATGGTCCCATTGGCCACGCGCAGGATGAAGACAACGCCCTCAGAGAGATCGTTCAGCAGCTGGCGTTGTTGGGACTGCACCGTGGAGGCTTCTTCAAAAAAGCATCATTTTACGGGGGAACAGCCCTTCGTCTTCTGTACAACCTAGACCGTTTTTCCGAAGACATGGACTTCTGCCTGATCACGCCCGACATGAGCTTCTCATTCGCTCCCTATTTCGAAGCCATTGAGAGTGAGCTTACACGCTACGGCTTCTCCGCCCGCGTAGAGGAAAGGCGCACGGGACCCGACGCAGCCATCGGTTCAGCGTTTGTGAAACAGGATACTATTGCCGGGCTCTTGCTGATTGATCGCCACCGACGGGGTCCGCGTGGACAACTCGTGAAAGTTCGTCTCGAGGTCGATAAGCAGAACCCACCAGGCGCTGAGCGCACAAAGAAGCTCGTCAAGCTCCCCGTGCCCTTTCTGGTGAGCACCCTCAGCGAGCCATCGCTCTTTGCGGGAAAGGTCCACGCCCTGCTTGCGCGAGCGTATCTCAACCGCGTGAAGGGGCGTGACTACTACGATTTCCTCTTCTATGCAGCACGAGATACCCCCGTCAACATGGTGTATTTAGAAGCGAAGCTTCGTGATTCAGGACACTACAAGGCGAGTGAAACGCTGACCCAAACGTGCCTCGTCCAGATGCTCGAGCGAAAATTCCTTTCAGTGGATTTTGACAAAGCGCGAGACGATGTCCGGCCCTTGATCAAGGCCAACGAAGTGGATTCTTTGGACGACTGGGGAGCTGAACTCTTCGTCGCTCTCGCTCATGAATTGCGCGCGACCAGCTGACTTAGGCAGCTGACTTGGGCAGCTCAGGCAGGACTCTCAGGGCTCAATAGCCGCGGCGCAGGCGCACCGTATCGCCTTTGCGAATTTCTTTGACAGAGCGGGTGATCAGGCCGACGGAGGCGTGCTTCTTCACATCGAGTACAGAGACCTCTGCGACGACCTCATAGGGGAAGCGCTCATTGTCACGCTCACCTTCCTGCATCAGGGTGTTGTTGGGATCGCCGCGCCGCACCACCAGGAAGCGATTGCCCAAAAGCACGCCATGCTCGCTGCCACGATCGAGAAAGACCAGCTGAGTCTCCGCCGACCACTGCCTCTTGTGAAGAAAGTCGACGATATGGCCGCTGAGGTTGCGTTTGGCAGGTCGCGCCACCGGTCGCTTGAGTTGCCGTCGCAGAGGACCGACCTTGTCGCCACGTTCGATCACGTTGAACGCCTCAACGATCTCCCCCAGGGCCACCTGCTTCTTCGTCTCTGAGCGCTTGATGCGCACTGTCCCGAGAATCTCCACCAGGTGGCCAATCTTCTTGCCCTCGCTCTCCAGCGTGCGCTTGGTGCGATAGATAGCGTAGCGGTCACCACGCTTGGGACGAAACTTCTTCGAGCCTGTGATGTACACCTCATGATAGAGGGAGAGCATCGTGTGTGCGTGCTTTGAGCCAGAGATCGATCCTGCGTGCTGGATCTCCTTCTCGTCGGCAAAACCATGCTGCCGCAGCTCTATCGGGCCAGTCGCTGCTCTCCGCGTTCGTGCTCTGATCAGTGGTTGCCGGGCGCCTGCCTGCTTGCGAGCAGCACCGAGCATTCGAATCCGATCGCCCGGATAGATCCAGTGTGGGTTGGTGATCGACTTGTTGAAAGCCCACAGCTGCGGCCAGGCCCAGGGGTCGCTGTAGTAGTAGCTGCAAAGCCCCCAAAGCGAATCGCCCTTCTTTACCATGTGGTATTCCGGAACAACCCCTTGCAGGGCGCGCTGCTCGGGCGCTATTGCCATATCACCACCCGCATAGCCCTGGACGGGGCCACCACTTTTTGCCTTAGCCCCCACGGCCGGTGCACCTTGAGTGGCGACCCGCCGCGGCATTGCAGGATAGTCCGCAGGCGACTGCGGGTTCTCTGGCGCCGCGGGCTGCCCTTGAGCCGAGACGCCGCTTGACACCGTCAGCGCCACCCATGGCAACACCACGAGGATCCATCTGCCCTGCACTCTCTTCATTGCATCATCCTCCGTGGCCCTTCTGCAGCTTAGACAATGTAGCGGACGCGAGCCTCGCAACGCCCGAACGTGGGAAAATTTCCATCACTTGCGCCAACACAATGCGTGCATTGTGTTTTTCGTTCAGCTTCAAATAAGAAAAGCCCATCTTCAGCAGCGCCGCTGGTGCTTTGTTGCCATTGGGGTGTTTTTCCACACAACGCCGAAACATATTCAGCGCCTGGCGAAAGTTCCCTTGATCATAATGACATTCACCCAGCCAGTAGAGCGCGTTGTCAGTGTACGCGTGGCGGGGATACTGGCTAACAAAGGCCTTGAACGCCTTGGCGGCTGCCTTATGCTGCCCTGCACGGTGGCGCGCCAGAGCAGCATTATAACTGCGCATCGCGTCCGCTGTGGCCGGGGGCGCCTTGGCCATGGCCCGGGCCACCTTGCGCTTTGGCATGGCGACAACAGGCAGCCTCTCACGCACTGTCGAGGGATCTGGTCCACTCAAAGGACGGGAGGCCGTAGGGCTGGCCCTACGCTGGTATCCATCAGCACCATGCAAGCGAAGGATAGGGCGTCGTCCGACGTGTTTTCGGGCCGCCTCGCCTGCGTATTCAACATCCTCGTGAGCCACCACGGAGCGGCCACCTGCGCGGCTATCGAGGCTGGAAACGACCTGTGGGGCCTGCGGCTGGGCCTGTGGCCGCCTAAGGCGTCGAGATGGCGGCTCTGCGACATCCTCGGGGCGAATTCGAATCACCGGCAGGTGCAAGGGCGCCTGCTGCGTCTGGCGCTGGAGCGCCACGCGGCTCGTGTCGACTTTATCCTCGAGCAAAAACAGACGGTTATTCGCACTCTCCACCTGCTGAGTACTAACGCTCAACTTCTGGGAAAGCTCCTCGACACGCTTCTTCAAGCGCGACAGGTCAGTTTGGTTGGAGGTCTCGCCACAGCCCGCCCCACCTAGGGTCCAAGCGAAGCCGCAAATTAGAATCGTCGTCTTTTTCATGACTTATGACTTTGCGCCTTTGTCCAATGCGAATTATAAGAGCGTCACGCAAAGTAACCAAAAAACCCGTGTTTCTTTCATCCGTGAGCCATGCCCACCGGCCCTGATATGATCTGCTTCACCGTGCGCTTACCCCGCGCTCAAATTGGATATCTCCGTTTTCTCTTAGAGGCCTACGAGGGGCTCGCACAGCTCAAAGCCATGGCGGGCCGTGATGAGGCAGAAGTTCTGGTGCCCTCAGAGCGAGAAGCTGAGGCCTCTGCCTTGCTTCATGCGCTCAAGGATGAACTGGGCCTCGAAGTGGTGTCGAAGACCGACCACCCCGCCTGATTGCCGACCGGGCAACGTCGAACCGTGGCATTTCTCTGCTGTCATCTTTCGCTTCTTCTGGTTCGCGACTTACGCCACGAACTCCTGGGGTTATCGCCAATGCTTGATCTTGGTAGAGTTCGCCGCTATCACAGATTTCTTCGACCCCTTCTAAAGGAGAAAAGATGGCCGACGCCGCCTCCAAGGTTATCGATATCACCGACGAGAACTTCGAAGCAGAGGTACTCAAATCGGATAAGCCCTTTTTGCTCGACCTCTCCGCTGACTGGTGTGGTCCCTGCAAAGCCATCGAACCACTGGTCCATGAGCTCTCCGCCGAATACGACGGCAAGGTGTGCTTTGGCCGCGTGGACATCGACAAGAGCCCCATGGTGCCCACCCGTTATCAGGTCCGCAGTGTGCCCACCCTGTTGATGTTCCAAGGCGGCGACGTGGTAGGCCAGCTCATTGGCGCCCACCCCAAACAGCGCATCGTAGATTTGATCCAGAAGGGTCTGTGATTCCAGCAGCTCGGGATTCCAGCAGCTCGGGATTCCAGCAGCTCGGGATTCCAGCAGCTCGGGATTCCAGCAGCTCGGGATTCCAGCAGCTCGGGATTCCAGCAGCTCGGGA
>JAFCZD010000447.1 GCA_019314525.1 Deltaproteobacteria bacterium | reverse complement strand
TTCAACTATCACGCGGGCCTCAAAGCCATGAACACCATGGCCATGGACAATGCCAACCACTTCTTCGGTGCTGCGCGAGAGCTCTTCCCTGGAGATAGCTGGGAGGGCAACTACGACTTCCTCTTTGCGTTGCACAAGAATCTTGCGCGCACCGAGATGGCCACAGGAAATCAGCGCCAATCCGAAGCTATCGTCAACACCCTCTTGGAAAAGGCCACGAGCGACCTCGACAAAGCCGACTGCCTCTATGAGCAGACAGCTGGGCTCTCCTCCATGGGGATCTTTCGTAACGCTATCGATCTGGGAAATCGAGGCCTCGACTACTTCGGCCGCCGCATCCCTGACGACGATGATGAAGCCCTGAAACGCTCCGCTGAAATCATTGAGGAGATTCACAGGGATGACGCTGACATCTGGCAAGCCATCCTCGACGTGGCCCCCTCTGACCATCGGGCCACGAAGATCGAGACCGCCATCTACAGCGAACTAATCCCCGACTATTACCTCGCAGGTATGGTACCCCAACTCTACCTCTCGGCCATCCAGTCAACCCAGAACTGCCTGGCAGGTGGCGTGGATGAATCGGTGATCTACGGCTTTTCGATGGTGGGGCTCTATCTTCAGCGTCAAGACCGCTACGATATGTCCTACCGCTACGAGGACCTCGGCATCGCCCTCGCTCACCGCTACCCCAACACTTTCGGCGCGACCAAGGGCATCAACGGCATCCTCTGGACCAATATGCACAACCGCTCCAAGACGGAGCATGTGATCGACCAATGCCAGGAGAACATCCACCGAGGCAAGAGCTGTGGAGATCTATACAACGCGGGGCTCTCCTATGGGCCGCTGATCTGGAATATGATCGCCCGCGGCGACGACTTGACGAAGGTCGCTTCCGTCGCCGATGAGTGCGTTTCTTTTTCCGAGAAGTTCAACCTGTCGTTGTCCCTCGGGCTTGCCCGCAGCGCGCTCGTAGGCTGGTCGGCCCCAATGCAGATGGAACGAGAGCCACCAAAAGCCAAAGAGATTGATGTGCTCCTCGAAACCTGGGAGCAAGCCAGCCACGTCGTTTCCATTGGGGGCTACCACACGCTCAAGGGCATCAGCAGCTTCTACCTTGGAGATCATGCTGAGTCTGCTCGCAGCCTGAAGCGCGCAACACCCTATTTGAGAGGGTTGAGCGACAACATCCTCAACCGCCTGTGGTACGTTTTTTCCTTCGTCAACACGCTCCGCTTGAGCCACCAGCAGCCTGCGGGGCCGGAGCTGGCGCACTGGTTGGAGCGGGTCACGCGATGGGCAGCCTTGGGGCCCATCCTCAAGCCTTACCTCGCGCTGATGCACGCCGAGCAGCGCCTCGCTGAGCAGCGCGCTGACAAGGGTCATTTTGGCGCAGCGCGCTCAGCCCTCCACGAGGCCATCGACAGCAGCCACGATGCTGGCTATACGATGCTCCAAGGACACCTGCACGAGAGCCTTGGCCATCTGTTGACCGCCCACTCCCGCCCCTACGCTGCGGAGTCCTTCGAGCGTGCCACCCACCTCTACGAGGCGTGTGGAGCCACCGCAAAAGCTCATGAGCTGCAGGCCTCCCGTGCCATGCCAAGGGTGCAGGACACCCCGGGTGGCATCTCTCCTGGGCTTGAGCGCACGCCCGATGTCGAATACCTCTTCCGCGCCAGTCGCGCCATATCCCAGGAGCTCGATGCCTCCGTCGCCCAGCAGGTCATCATGACCTCGATCATGGAGCGCATCGGCGCCACCGATGGCTTCCTCTTTCGAATAGAGGGTGACCGCTTGGTGCTTTCGGTGCGTGGCTCCAAGGAGCGTGGTCATGTACGGGTATCCACCGACGAAAAAGAGCTACAAGCCGCACCCATGAGCATGGCCATCGTGCGGCTAGCTTCACGCAGTCAGCAGATGATCAACCTCCCAGACGCACAGAACGATCAAGCTTTCGTGCACGACCCGCAGATTCGCCAATGGAATATTCGTGCAGTGCTCTGCCAGCCTATCGTGCACCAACAGCGGCGCCTTGGCGTGCTCTACTTACAGAACACGTTACTCGCCAACGCCTTCGACCCCAAGGCCAGCGAACTGGTACGCCTGCTCTCGACTCAAGCCGCCATCTCCTTACAGAATGCCGAGCTCTATCAACAGCTGATGGACAGTCAGCGGCTCTTGCTCAAGGCCGAGGACCTCGCGCAGCTGGGCAGCTGGGAGTTGCAAATTGCCAGCGGCGAGCTTCAGCTCTCCGAAAACTTCCAACACATGCTCCAGGGAAACGGGCTGCCATCGGTCCGAACCCTCGAGCAAATGACCATGCTCTTCAGTGAACCCGATCGTGAGCCCCTAAGACGTGCACTCTCAGCTGTGATGGAGGGAACGCCTTGCGAGGCGGAGTTTCACCTGGCGCCCAAGCCAGGGAGACGCCGGACGGTCACACTCCATGTGGAGCTCGAGCGCGATGAACACGATAGACCTTGGCGTGTCCATGGCATCATTCGTGATGTCACAGAGATTCGCCGCAGCGAGGAGAGCCTGCGCCAAGCACAGAAGATGGAGGCGATCGCCTTGCTCGCTGGTGGCGCCCAGGACTTCGACGACATGCTTGTCCCAATCCTGGGCTATGCAGAGAGCCTCACCGCAGGACCAACCCCTGAAGGCCCCATGAACATCGCCCCCCAACCTATCAAACACAGCATGTCGCGCCCCAAGGACGTGTTTGGCGCTGAGACCCTGCTGAAGAAGATCGGTGACGTCCTAGGCAAAGGAAAAGACCGCTGAGTCGCGACGAGAGTTCAGAAGATATGACTGACGTCGATATAGAAGGCCACGGGCTCTGCATCGGGAGACCAGGCGACGTCTCCACGCACGATGAAGGTCTCACCCCACTGCACACGCAGCCCACCGCCCACCCCCAGCTTCAAGCCCAAGCCCTCGCCATCAAAACGTGAGGAGCCCAGCTCGGCCCAAGTACGCCCCACATCGAAAAAGGCAAGGGCTCCAAGGTTGAAACGCTGCCCCCAAAAGCCAAAGGGGAAGAGCTTGGAGCGCAGCTCAAGGTTGGAAAAGAGCTTCACCTTGCCATGATAGCGCTGCAAGGGTACGCCGCGGATCCCCTTGCCGCCCCCCAGTGAGTCGTTGGGAAAGAGCCCCCCATGGCGGGCCAACTCGAAAAAGGGAGGGTCGCCCACGATCAAATCAGCCATAGCGCGAGCCGCGAGCACCAGCTTCTCTCCTGCCAAGGGGATGTAGAAGCGCACCGTCACGTTCGCCCCCCCGTAGGCGTAGTCCGTGCCCATGGCCACCCCCGGGGAAAAACGCCACGACGCCTCATGGAAAAAACCTCGGGTGGGTGCGTACTCATGATCGCGGCTGTCGTAGATCAGGCCCAGGTTGGCCTCGAGCTGGGGGAAATCACGCACGCCGTGCAATAGAGCGGCCAGCTCGTCATCGCTCTCCGCCGCCGCGAGCTCGGTCTGCAGGAGGCTGCCCTCATAGACGCGAACCCAGTTGTAGATGAAGCGCCCTCCGAGCAGCAGCCGCCAGGGCCCTCCGAGCTTGATGCGTGTTTGCACGTCAAAGGAGGGGTAAATACGATCGTAGAGATGATAACGTCCGTTGGCGTCACGGGCCCTATGGTCCACAGAGGAGTCGTTGCCGAAGCCGTAATAGCCGCTGGTGGTGTAGCGCCGGAAACGCAGCGTGAGGTTCAAGCGCACCTTGCCACCAAAGAGGCCTGGCAGATCGAGATCGACAGTGTCGTCGTGATAAGGCAGGTCGACGCCCTCACCATCGGGATCAGCCTTGACGGTCATCAGCCAGAGCACCTCGAGCCGCCAGCGGTAGGGTTTGATATGGGGATCAAAGCGCACAAACGTGCCAATAGCGCCGAAGCCAAAGCCAATATCCGAATCTCCGGTGAGCACAGGGAGAGCGCCCACCTCCAGGCGCTTGGGGTCGGGCTTGGATGCGGCAGCTAGGCCCACATCGAAGAGACCCAGCGCACAAAAGAGACCCAGGGAGCAGATGGCACATTGAGCCCAGAAAAAAACCTGGCCACAGACGACCCTGTGGGGTTTGGTGATAGAGGCGATCATCGTGAAAAGCGATGGTACACTGGTGCCCTAAGAAGCTCTATATGATTAGCTTAGAGGAGTAGTCATGCGACGTTTAGCGACTCACCCTGCCTTGGCTCTCTGCTTGTTCCTTGCAGCCTGCGGCGGCAGGACCGTGAATGTGAACGTGCCCGATGCCCAAAGCACCGCGACTGATAGCAAGAGCCATGTGCTGGTGGACCTGGCCTCCCCAGATCTTGGCTATGAAGTCCCAAAGACCGATGCCACTCTCCCCCCCCTCACCAGGGCCGTGGACATCCTCTTCGTCATCGACAACTCAGGCTCCATGAACCAAGAGCAGGCGAAGCTGAGCGTGAACTTCGGCGCGCTACTCGATATGTTGCAGGTGGACAATCGGGAGCTGCCAAACCTGCATATCGGCGTCGTCAGCACGGACCTTGGCGCGGGAAACTACACCTCGATCCCCAGCTGCGAAGCCATCAGCGGCGATCGCGGCGCGCTGCAGAGCATGGCGCGCGTTCCTGGCTGCCCCACCCCCACGGATCCGTGGATTAGCTACAACAAGGGCACCCATAATGTCGGCGGCTGTGCTGGTGACGCCATGCAATGCGTAAAAGATGCCTTCCGTTGCATTTCCACCCTTGGAATCGAGGGGTGTGGGTTTGAGATGCCGCTCGAATCGGCGCGACGCGCTGTGGATCCAATGCTCAACACCAACCCAGGCTTCTTGCGCGACAACGCCCTCTTGGCGGTGATCTTCCTCACCGACGAAGACGACTGCTCCGCGGCCAAAGCCCAGCTCTTCGACCCCTCTCAGAACGGACTCTCCGATCCCCTCGGCCCCCTCACCTCCTTCCGCTGTTTCGAGTTTGGCATCCAATGCGACATCAACGACCGAAACACCCCCGGTCCGCGACAAGGTTGCGTCCCAGCCTACGATTGGCTCTT
>JAFCZD010000446.1 GCA_019314525.1 Deltaproteobacteria bacterium | reverse complement strand
TGGTCCCATTGGAGATGCGAAAGCGGATGCTCTTGGTGCCCGCAGGCACCGGGATGCCCCGTTTTTCAAGCATCTGCCAGCTATCCAAGAGTTCAATGCTCGAAACTGAGTTATATCCCACCTGCGACGCCTGCACGCAGTTGAGGTCCCCGAGAAAATGAAGGTAGATATTCGCGCGCTGGACACCAACGCTGTCCGCCGCCCGACGCACATTGGCGAAGACGGCGATGGTGGCTGGTACCGGTGCAGACACATCGACGCATTGTCGCGACTCAGCAATCAGTCCGCTCTGCTGCAGCACCGTCAGGTCGATGCGCATGGAACCCGAATACACGCTGCCGTACTGATCATCCGGGACCCAAACCGTCGCGCTCACGCCAAAAGGCCCCCAGGGGTCCAGCTCCTCATCAAAAGCACCATTGAGCAGCATATTCTCCAGGCAGTCGGGGGTGTTGTTGCTGTCGGTGTCGATGGTGTCGTCTTCCCCAGGGCATTGGTCGGCGGCATTGCAAATACCATCATGATCATCGTCCGCGCAGCTTCCTGTATCGACGGTGGTGTCCACGGTGGTATCCACGCTTCCCGTATCGACGGTGGTGTCCACGGTGGTATCCACGCTTCCCGTATCGACGGTGGTGTCCACGGTGGTATCCACAGATCCCGTATCGACGGTGGTGTCCACGGTGGTATCCACAGATCCCGTATCGACGGTGGTGTCCACGGTCCCCGTATCCACGGTGGTGTCCACGGTCCCCGTGTCGATAGTGGTGTCTGCCACCAACGCGTCAGACGTGGGCACGCCAGCGTCGGATCCGGGCACGCCAGCGTCGGATCCGGGCACCCTCGTGTCCCACGCCATGCCATCGGCTTCCACCAGCACATCCCCGGCTCCAGAGTCCGGTAACCCTGGCAGCGAGTCTCCGCAGCCCATGCTGAGGCCAAGGAGTATCATCAGAGTTACTCGCGCGACCCTCTTATTGCCTTTAGCCAACATGGTCCTCTCCCTTCCCTTGATGAAAGGCAGCCTAGCATGACCACGCCCGCCGTGGTTCACTCCAATCGTTGAGTTGCACGCCGACGAAAGAACCCACACCATCATGCAATATGAGCGGAAGCTTCAGAGGATGATGCTGCCATGGAGTATGCGGAGATGTCGGTGAAGGCGCAGAATTCATCATTCGTCTACCCATCGCCGGGAAGAGCGCGTCAGCACCTTCCGCTACATAGCCAAGAAGTGCTAACGTCCCGTTCCTATGGCTCTCTCACCGATCATGGAGCTTCAGCTCCCCGACAACGCAACCACTTGTGTCTATGCGGGCGCCAAACGACTAGAGGCCGCCCTGGCGGCGTGCTGGAACCCTCGCTGGTCTCAAGTCGCAGTCATTGGTGACGAAAACGTGCTCCGGCTCCATGGAGCGGCCCTCAACGAGGCCTTGGCGGCGCACACAGACGAAGTCGCCATCCTGGGCTTCCCTCCGGGTGAGGAGCACAAGACGCGCGCCACAAAAGAAATGCTGGAGAGTGCCCTGCTCGACCGTGGCTTTGACCGCCACGCCTGCATCATCGCTTTTGGTGGCGGCATCTCCCTCGATGTAGCCGGCTTCGTTGCGTCCACCTACCTCCGGGGCATCAGCTACATCAGCATCCCCACAAGCTTGCTTGCGCAGGTAGACGCGAGCGTCGGCGGGAAGACGGGCGTCAATGCCCCCCAAGGCAAGAACCTGATCGGCGCCATCTACCAGCCAAAGGCGGTGATCGCAGATACCCGTTGGCTCTTGAGCCTCCCCCTGCGTGAGTGGCGCTGTGGGCTCTCGGAGGCGATCAAGCTGGGCGTCATCGCCGACGCCAAACTCTTTTCCTGGCTCAGACAGCTCGCAGGAGACCTACGCAGCCCTGAAGCCTCCAAGCTGGTCGCGGAGCACCTCGTGCGCCGTTGCCTGACCATCAAGGGCGACATCGTGCAGCGCGATCCGCGCGAGCTTGGTGAGCGCGTGGTGCTCAACTTCGGCCACACCTTTGGTCACGCGATCGAAAAGGCAAGCCACCACAAAGTCTGTCATGGGCTGGCTGTCGCCAAGGGCATGCTCGCCGAAGCCGAACTCGCTCGCCGTCAGGTGGGCTTCCCCGAAACTGACATAGCTCATCTGCGGCAGCTCTGCACAGAGCTGTCCCTTGGCATCGACCAGATCGACCTGCCCTTTTCAGAGCTTTTGCCCTTCATCGTGCACGACAAAAAACGCAGCCAAGAGCAGATCCACGTCGTCTTGCCACAACAATGCGGCTCCGTCGCCCTCGGCCCCAACAGAAGCTACAGCTGGCCCATCCCCCTCGAAGCCCTCGAAGCCGCGTGGGAAGCCACGCGATGATCTGCCTCACAGGCGCTGAGGACAGCGTCCACAAGCTCGCTCAGAGGCTCCAAGGGCATCAAGGCGATAACGTGCTCCACGAGCTACGCCTTGATGCGCTGCGCCCCTTCGACGAAAGCGTCTTCGCGCTCTGCAACGGTCCACACCTGCTGGTCACCTGTCGTCCACTGCGAGAGCACGGTGCTTTTGAGGGCAGCGAGGCTGAGCGCCTGGAGATCCTTCGACGTGCGGCGGCCGCCGGGGCTGGCTACCTAGACCTCGAACTCTCTACCGACGAGCTGCTGCGGCGCCCCCTGCAGCATACGCCAGGGGGGCCGAAAATCGTGCTCTCTTGGCATGCCCAACGCGAGGGTGAAGCCATCCCTTGGCATGCGCTCCAAAGCGAGCGAGCTCACACGATCAAAGTCGCCTGTGCCATCAGCGACGCGGCGGATCTCGAGGCGCTCTTGCCCAGCGAAGAGGATGCCCGTCCGACGATTCGTATCGCCATGGGTGAAGCGGGGCTGCTAAGCCGAGCCCTTTATCACGCCTTTGGCTCACCGTGGACCTACGTCGCGGCGCGCCCAGAGCACGCCACGGCGCCTGGACAGCTCACCTGGGATCAGGCGCAACGCTGGCGCATCGCGCAAGGGCATACGCCCTTGGGTCTGATCGGTGGGCCGCAGATCGCCGCCTCCCCTGGCCCGCAGGTCTACAACGCGCTCTTTTCTGCGCTGGATTGGCCCTTCATCTATCTGCCAGTGTTGACCCAACGTCCGCGGGCGATGCTCCCACTGCTGGAGCGCTTGGGCTTCGCCGGGCTCTCAGTGACGATGCCCGCCAAGGAGCTCTTGCTCTCATCCGCCCACGTCCTCGACCAACGCTCGAGTGAGGTGGGGGCGCTCAACACACTCCGGCTCGACACCGAGCGGCGCGAGGGGCTCAACACCGATGTCTTGGCGGTGGAACGACTGCTCGCACGCCAAGGGGGCGAGCCCGCCCTGGTGCTCGGCACAGGCGGGGCAGCGCGTGCTGCGCTGGGAGCATTGAGCACCCTCGGTTGTCCGGCGACCATCAGCGGACGAAACGAAGAGCGGACCCGAGCCCTTGCGCGACGCTTTCGTTGCAGCGCCATCCCTTGGAGCAAACGTATGACACAACCGACCTCGATCATCATCAACACCACACCTTGTGGTGTGAGTGAAGCGGGGAGCCCCCTGGAAGAGACCTACAACTGGCAAGAGAAAACGCTACTAGATGCACCCATCACCGCTGGCGATACAGCCTTCGCCCATCACGCACGAATGGGTGGCGCCAAGGTGATCGATGGCCGCGCCTGGTGGTTAGAACAGGGCTTGGCTCAGATGGAGGCGCTCTTGCACCGCCCCATCCCACGCCCCCTTCTGGAGGAAATGCTCCATGGCTGAGTCGCTACAGCTGCGCGCCCCGAGCTCCAAGAGTCAAACCCAGCGCGCCCTCGTTCTCGCCGCCCTCGCCAAGGGAATGAGCGAGGTCATCGATCCTCTCGACTGCAGCGACTCCCGCGGGCTACGCGAAGCGCTACGCACCCTTGGCATCGACATTGACGACAGCGCCCCGCGCTGCTGGCGGGTCGAAGGCGGACAATTCCAAGCGCCCAAAACCACCATCGATTGTCTCGACGGCGGCACCACCGCCCGCTTCGTCGCCGCCCTCTCCCTCGTCCTCGATGGCGCCCTCCCCCTCGACGGTAGCGCACGCCTGCGAGAGCGCCCCATGGCCCCGCTCATAGACTCCCTGCGCCAACTTGGGGTCAAAGCTGACAGCGAGAGCCTGCCCATGACCCTGCAACGCGAGGGCACGCCTGAAAAGCGGGTCAGCGTGGAGGCCCACCAGAGCAGCCAATTTGCGAGCGCGCTGCTGATGGTGGCCCCGCTCTTACCAGAGGGGCTCGAGCTGCGGCTATCACCTTCACCCCACGATGGGGCCGTCTCCATGCCCTACCTATCCATGACCGTGGAGATGATGGCCGAACGCGGCGTTCACATTGACGACACGCAGGATGGCTTTCACGTGCGCCCAGGCACCTACCAAGCGCAGCCCATCACCGTTGAGGGTGATTGGTCGGCTGCGGCGTTCTTGTTGGTAGCGGCCCGCCTCAGCGGCCAAAGCATCAATGTGGAGAACATGTCTCCACATTCGTTGCAAGGCGACCGAGCCATCGTCGAGATGCTCCACGAGCTGGACATCGACCGCGCCCATCACTTTGATCTCTCGGACTGCCCCGATCTTCTCCCCCCCCTCGCGGCGGCCTGCGCCTGCTGCGCCCCCCCAACCTTCATCGGGGGTATCGGTCACGCGCGCATCAAGGAGAGCGACCGCGTCAACGCCATGGCCGAGGGCCTCAAGGCTGTGGGCGTCGACGCTCAGGAGTACGAAACGGGGTTGTTGGTGAACCCTTCGGGCCTTCTCCAAGGAGCCACCATCGATCCGCGGGATGACCACCGCATCGCCATGGCCTTCGGCCTGCTGAGCCTCAAAGAGCCCAGCATCGAGGTGTCTGACCATCGTTGTGTCGAAAAGTCCTTCCCGGACTTCTGGCAGCAGCTCCAACGCTTCCAATGAAAGAGCTCTTACTGATAGGCGCGCGGGGCAGCGGCAAGAGCGCCGCCGGTGCTCGCGCCGCCGAGATCTTGAAGGTCCATTTCATTGATAC
>JAFCZD010001027.1 GCA_019314525.1 Deltaproteobacteria bacterium | reverse complement strand
CGTCTCGATGACGCGCGGGTTGACGGACATTTGCACGGCCTCGAGCACATCGCGACCGGCGAGGTCGATGGCCGCCGCCCGCGAAAAGTCGAGGTCCATGCCGGCTTTGTCAGCGGAGATCAGCGCGTTGACCACTCGGTCCACCCGACCACCTGCAAGAAAGTGTGCTTCCAACATGTCCACAGGGATTTGCAGCCCAGCCTTCACCGCGCCGATTCGCGCGCCGACCACCACCGCAGGCGGCACTCGCCGTAGCCGCATGGCGATCAAGGTCAGAATGCTCACATGGGCTGAAGAGGCCGCCGCGGCGATCCACAGCCGCATGGGCACGAGGTAGACCAACAAAAAGACCCCAAAGATTGTCGCAATACCACCAATGATTAGCGGAAGATTGATTCCGTCCACGTGTTGCTCCCGTTCGCTATGAAGAATTGGCTAAAGCGGTTTGACTAGCACGCGAGCACCTTCTACTTGGGTGACCCGCACATTTGTTCCAGGTTCAACGTATTGTCCGTCGGTGACCACGTCCACGGGTCGATCATTAATGCGGGCCGAGCCAGCTGGTCGCAGTGGTGTGAGCGCTACACCCTCTTCTCCGAGGAGCTCCTCGAGAGACGGATCGGCCGCGTGACCATGGTGCTCAGTGTGCAACACCATGCCCTTTGCAGCCCGCGTTTTTGGCAGCAGCCAGAACATCAGCCCACCCAGGCCGATGCCTGCGCCCATGGCCACCATCCCATGCATGGGGCTGAGTTGGCTGAAGGCGATCCAGCCCGCCCCAAGGATGGAGAGCGCGCCCAGCACTCCCATGATACCAAAGCCGGGCAGGACGATCACCTCGAGGGCGAGGAGCGCGAGGCCAACCACGAGCAACGTGATCACGAGCACCATGGGTGTCATTCTTCGCTCTCTTCTTCCTGTTCACGGCTCTGCTCGACGAGGGGCGTCACCACCAGCTGAAAGCCATGACGGCGCACCACCCGAACCTTGGTGCCCTGCTCGATATAGCCCTGGCGGCGCTCTTGTCCGTGGCTTTGCCCTCGAGGGCGGTGGTGAGGATCAGCGGGCGACCAAACTTCGAGTGCGGTAGCATCCTGACCACGCCATATCCGAGCGCTGCGGTGGCCAGGAGCGACGCCGACACTGCAGCGAGGGCTGCGCTGATGGAGCCCGTCTGCCACTGAACGTCCAAAGGAATGGTCTTGAAGTTGATCAAGCCCAGAAACAAGGAGCCGATGATGCAGAGCACGCCAAGTACACCAGGCGCGATATGGCCGGGTATAAAGACCTCGAACGCAAGGAGTAGCAAGCCCGCCCCAAAGAGCAACATGTCTTCAACGCCCGCGAGGTGCACCACGTAGTGACCAAAGAAGAACAGAGAGAGACAGGCACCGCCGAGAGCGAGGGGCAGGGGGCTGCCTCCCGTGTAGAGGCCGATCATCAGCCCCAACATGCCAATGCTCATCAACAGGCTCGAGACCGCGGCGCTCGAGAGCCAGCCTGCGACTCGCTCGGCCCAACTCCATCGGACTTCAGTGACCGAATACGCCTGACCCTTGGTGCCCTGATAGCCGAGCCCCTTGAAGAGCGCTTCATGGTTGTCGGCCTCAAAGCTGGCGACGCCCCAGTTCAGGGCCTCTTTGCCGTCAAGGGTCAGCAGCTTGCCCTTGGCGCTGAGCCCCTCGATGGCGATGTCGGCGTCCACCATGGCTTCAGCGATATCTCCATTGCGTCCTCGGGCCTCAGCGGTGGCGCGCATCTCCTTGCGCATATAGGAGACGACCTTCTCGCCCGCCGGTTTGCTCTTGCCCCCTTCGCCGATCTGGATTGGCGTCGCCGCGCCCATGGTCGCGCCAGGTGCGACGACGATCACATCCGTGGCGAAGGAGATCAGCGCGCCTGCGGAGATGGCGCGCGGGTTGATGTAGGCCACCGTCTTTGCGCCTTTGTCGCGCGCATGCAGCAGCGCATCGCGGATCGTGACTGCGGCGTCGACGCGCCCGCCGAAGGTCTTGATGTCGAGGACCAAGATGTCGGTGGCTTGCAAGCGCTTGGTCACACGCTCGACGAAGGCCGCCATGCCCAGGCTCACCTCCTCTTGGAGGGGCACGATGATGAAGTTTGGTTTCTGTGGAAGCTTTGTGGGCAGCGGGTGGGGGCCGGAGGCTCGAGGGGGGAGCTTTTTTGCGTTCGTTTCCGTCTTCTTCGCGTCGCTCTTTTTTGCGTTGCTCCCCTTCGGGTCGCTCTTCTCCGCGCCAGCGCTCGTCTTGGGCTGCGTGTCAGGGTGCGTTTTTTCTGAAGCGGGGCGCGAGGCGGGTTTGCCTCTCCAGTGTGGGGAGCCCTGCTGTGCTGTGGCGAGGGGAGCTGCGAGGAGTCCAAAGGCAAGCACCATGGCGATCCGCAGGCGCGATCTCATTGTGCTGGCCATGGTCGCCCCCCTTGGGCCCAAGCATGAGAAGCTTTCGAGCCAGTCCTACGCGTTCGGCCTACGTG
>JAFCZD010000086.1 GCA_019314525.1 Deltaproteobacteria bacterium | reverse complement strand
CCAGCAGGAGGTGCAAGATGCGTAATATCTCCTTGATCACGCGCCGCGAGCTGGGCGCTTTCCTCAAGGCTCCCATCGGCTATGTCATCGCCGCCATCGTGCTCTTCGTCGATGGGCTGCTCTTCAACTATTACGCCCTGGGGGGCACCCCCAAATATTCAGCTGAGGTGCTGGAGCTCTTCTTCGCCTTCGCGGCCTTCATGACCATGGTCTCAGGGGTGTTGATCTCCATGCGACTCTTCGCCGAAGAACGACAACTCGGCACCCTCACCCTGCTGATGACCGCCCCTGTGGGCGAGCACGAGATCGTGCTTGGCAAGTTCTTGTCCGCGCTGGTGTTCCTCGCCCTCTACACCCTCTTGACCATCTACATGCCGCTGATGATCTTCGTCAACGGCAAGCTCTCAGTGGGCCATATTGCCGGCGGCTACGCTGGGCTGCTGCTCCTCGGAGCTCAGGCTATCGCCATTGGTATGTTCGCCTCCTCACTCACCAGCTCCCAGGTGGTGGCGGCCATCACCGCCGCGGCCATGGTGGCGGCCATCTACCTGATGCACCTCGGCTCCACCGTGGCTGACCCACCCATGCGTGATGTGCTGCGCTTCATTTCGCAAAAAGGCCACTTGCAGTGGCAGCGCGGCATCCTCCAATTCCAAGATGTCTTCTACTTCATTTCTTCGACTTACCTCTTTTTGTTGCTGAGCACCCACGTGCTCAAGGCGAGGAGGTGGCGCTAATGACCCGACCTAACGAACAAAAGAGGCAACATGGGGCCGACGGCCTGATCCTCTCTGGTGCCTACCTCTTGGCCATGGTGCTGCTCTTCATCGGGGAGCGCTTGGTGCTCGACTCCACGGCTGTGCGCATGGGGTTTGCCTCGATAGCGGGTCTGCTCGTGGGCTTTTCCCTCTTCGGACGCGTCAAGCGGCTGCGCAGCGTGCACGAGATGGCCCGCCCCGTGGAGCGGCGCCTGCTGATCTTGTATTTGATGGGGCTCTTGGCGCTCGTGCTCTATGGGCTACAGGCAGACTTCGTGATGGAGTCTTTGCGTAGCAACTTCTCCACGCCGCTAAGCGCAGATCGCTACCAAGGCGCGCTCTCCGTGGCCTGGGTTGTGCTCTGGCTGGTGAGCATCCTGCCGTTGATCTTCACTGAGATCTCCTACGCCCCTATGGACACCACCCGCACGGTGGACCATGCCCGTGTCAGCCGCTCCATGCAGAGTGGCGCGGTGCTGGCTATGAGCCTCGCGCTGGTGTTCCTGCTCAACTACATTGTCAGCGAGAACGACAAGAAGGTCGACCTGAGCTACTTCAAGACGACGCGGCCCTCGGAGTCATCCGCCAAGATGGTCAAGAACTTGAGCGAGCCACTCAAGCTGACGCTCTTCTTCTCGGGCGAGAGCGACGTCTTCGAGCGGGTAGAGCCCTACTTCAAAGAGCTCGCGGGCAACTCCAAACACTTCAAAATCCAGCGCCTCGATCACGTGCTGGAACCTAAGAAGGCCAAGGAGATGGGCGTGCACGAAAATGGCTCGGTGGTGGTCTCTAGGGGCAAGCGACACCGCGTCATCATCCTTGGCAAGAAGCTGCGCCGCGCCAAAAGCAAACTCAAGAAGCTCGACAGTGAGTTTCAAGGCGCCTTCATCAAGCTGATGCAGCCCGAGAAGGTCGCCTATTTCACTGTAGGCCATGAGGAGCGCACCCGTGACAAACGCGATGGGGTAGAGGGATCCTCCACGCGCGACCTGCGCAAGGTGCTTCGACAGCTCAACTACCGCATCAAGAACTTGGGGCTGGCCCAGGGCCTCGGCAACGAGGTGCCAAAAGATGCCAGCGTGGTCATCATCGCGGGGCCGCGCAAGGCGTTCCTCCCAGCAGAGGCCGCGGCCATCGAGGCCTACCTCCGCGGTGGTGGGCGCGCGCTGCTCCTGCTCGATCCCGAGCCAGGCGACCCCATGCAGGGGCTGCTCTCCCCCTTTGGCCTCAAATTCACCCCTGAGCTCTTGGCCAATGAAAGGCTTAATGCGCGGCTGACCTTCACCAAAGCCGATGGCTACGCCGTGGTCTCCAACCGCTACGGTGCCCATGGCAGCGTCAAGACCCTGGCCCGCCACTCCAAAGAGCTCGCCCTTGTTAGCTGGAAGGCTGGCTACCTGGAGGAGGTTCCACCCTCAGGGCAAGGACACCCGGCGGTGAGCTTCACGGTGCACAGCATGCCCTTCACCTACAACGACGCAAACCAGGACCTCGCCTTCGACAAGACGAGCGAAAAGCAAAAACTCTACGAACTGGCCTCGGCCGTCTCCATGTCGACATCCGGCAGACGTCCCTCCAAGAAGCGCAAGAAGATCGCAGGACAGGATGACATGCGGATGATCGTGGTGGCCGACAGCGATGCCTTCTCAGACAAGCTGCTGATGCGCTCCAAAGGCAACGTCGTCTTCGTGATGGACGCGTTGAAGTGGCTCGTGGGTGAGGAGGCCTTCCTTGGGGCGCCAACCTCAGAAGAAGACGTGCGCATCATGCACACCCGCAAAGAGGACCAGATCTACTTCTATCTGACCATCTTTGCCCTACCTTTGCTCGTGCTCGTCGGCGGCCTGCTCTACACCCGCCAGCGCAGGAGGAAGTGATGAAACGCTCCGTCACGCTCCATGCCGCCCTCCTGCTGGGGGTCTTGATCGCTGCCTATTGTGTGTGGACCCGCGATCGCAGCAGCACCAAGGATGATGAACGCCCCGTGCTAGCGCTGCGTCAGGTGGATCGCGTTATCTATGACGCACCAGGTGAGCGCAAGGTCGAGGTCACCCGCAAGACCGACGCCCAGGGCGTCTATTATTGGGTCTCGGTAGAAAAATGGGAACGCCCACGCCCCCCACGCGGCGCTCGACTCAAAGGGCGTGCCATGCGTCCCCAGCGGCGAGGCGCTTCAACCACCGCTGCCAAGGCTCCAGCTGGCAAAGCCCCAGCTGGCAAAGCCCCCGTTGGCAAGCCCGTCTTCAGGAGCGCGCCTGCGAAGAAGAGGGCGGTGCAGAAGAAGGCTGCTAACACGCTGCAGAAGAAGGCCGCTGACGTGGACAAAAGCCTGCGCCGCGATCCCAAAGCCAATCCCAACAAACCCGCCGCTCCAAAGCCAGCGGTCAAGGCGACTCCCATCAAGGCGACTCCCGCCAAGGCGACTCCCATCAAGGCGACTCCCGCCAAGGCGACTCCCATCAAGGCGCGGCCCATCAAGGCGACTCCAGCCAAGGCGCGGCCCAAGGTGCGCAAGGACAGCCAGTTCATCGGCAACAAGGCCACTGAGGAGCTCATGAAGACCCTCGCCAAGCTGCCCGCGATTCGTTCGCTGGGCACCCTGGCCAAGGAGAAGCTCGAGGAATTCGGCCTCACCACCAGCGACAAGACGCTCACCATCATCGAGGGCAGCAATACACGCGTCTTCACTGTGGGCAAACGCACCCATGGCAATATGGACTACTACCTGCAAGATCGCAGCGATCAGCGCGTCTATGTCGTGCGACCCCGCGCGATGCAAGACCTCAGCTACGCCGAGTACCGGCTGATGGAGCGCAACCTCCACACCTTCGACACGACAGAGTTCGACCGAGTGCGCATTAGGCAAGGCAACAAAGGGCTCATGCTGCAGCAGCATAATCGCCGCAAACCCTCTAAGGCTACCTACTCTCGTCTGGGCGGTGACGGCAAGGCTAAGGCCCACTTTAGGGCTTGGATGCAGAAGCTCGGACGACTACGCACGGCGGAGTACCCCAAGGCAGACACCCCTCTCAAGGGGCTGACTCCCGTGGTGAAGGTCGAGTTTTTCAATGGGCAGAAGAAGCTCGGCACCACCGAACTCCTGGTACTGCAAAAGGGCATCACTGGGCCCGCCAACTATTACGCGCGCAGTGAAACCAGCCGCGTAGTGGTGAAGGTCAACGAGAGCGTCGTCAAAGAGCTCGAAAAGGACCTGCCCATCCTCTTCGCAGAGTGACGCAACGAAGCCTTGAGACCAGACCCATTGAGACTATGAGACCACACCATGGAAAAAACTGCTGACACGCGCTTCCCCATCCACCAGCTGATCCAGCGCCGTTGGAGCCCCTACGCGTTTTCCAAAGAGAGCCTGAAGCGCGAAGATCTGCTCTCACTGCTTGAGGCCGCGCGTTGGGCGTCGTCGGCGATGAACGAGCAACCGTGGCGCTATATCGTCGCCCTACGCGAAGACAAAGAGGACTTCGCGCGGCTCCTGGCGTGCATCGTCGAGGGCAACCAAGTGTGGGCCAAAGACGCTGCAGCATTGCTCCTCGCCGTGGGGGCCACGCGTTATGCGCGCAACGATAAGGAAAACCCCCACGCTTGGTATGATGTAGGTCAAGCCAACGCGCAGCTGGCCCTCGAGGCTGCGGCCCGTGGGCTCTTCGTGCACCCTATGGGTGGCTTTGATGGTGACAAGGCACGAGATACGCTAGCTATCCCGGAGGGCTTCGAGCCTGTGTGTGCCCTGGCTGTGGGACACCCAGGAGACGTCGAAGAGCTCCCTGAAGGGTTGAAGGAGCGCGAACTCTCCCTGCGCTCACGACGTGAAGTGGCAGACTTCGCCTTCGCCGGCCGCTGGGAGAGCCCACTGGTTCGCTCTTCGGATTGACAAGGAGAGCAGCAAAGAACCGCCGCCGCGAAGACTACTTCTTTTTGCTTCGAGCGCCGTTGCCCTTGCCCTCTGGCTTCTCAGCTGGGGTGGCCGCAGCTGGCTTGCTTCCTTCTGCCTCTATCAACCCGACCTTCTCCATCACCCGCCTACGGATCGTAGCGACCATCTCAGGTTGCCCCTTGAGGAAAATCTTGGCGTTCTCACGCCCCTGTCCGATGCGTTCACCGCTGAAGGAATACCAAGCGCCGCTCTTCTCCACGATATTGTGCTCGACGCCCAGATCGAGCAGATCGCCCTCAGTGCTAATCCCCTCGCCATACATGATGTCGAACTCCACCTGGCGAAAGGGAGGCGCGAGCTTATTCTTCACCACCTTGACGCGGGTGCGATTACCCACCACCTGGTCCCCCTGCTTGATGGCCCCGATGCGACGAATGTCAATGCGCACCGAGCAATAGAATTTCAGCGCGTTACCTCCAGTAGTCGTCTCTGGGCTACCAAACATCACACCAATCTTCATGCGCAGCTGGTTGATGAAAATCACCAGGGTCTCGCTGCGGTTGATCGAACCTGTGAGCTTGCGCAAGGCCTGGCTCATCAAGCGGGCCTGCAGACCAACATGGGAGTCACCCATCTCGCCCTCGATCTCGGCTCGTGGCGTCAGGGCAGCCACAGAGTCGACGACGATCACGTTGATAGAGTTGGAGCGCACGAGCATGTCGGCGATCTCCAGCGCTTGCTCACCATAGTCAGGCTGGGAGATCAGTAGATCGTCAGTCTTCACCCCTAATTTGCGTGCGTATTGCACATCGAGGGCGTGCTCAGCGTCGATGAAGGCACAAACGCCACCCATCTTCTGTGCTTGAGCGATGACGTGCAGCGCCAAGGTGGTCTTCCCTGACGACTCTGGCCCATAGATCTCGACAATACGACCACGAGCCAAGCCACCTGTACCAAGGGCGATGTCGATCCCCAACGAACCGGTAGAGATGACCTCTAGATCTTTGTGCAAGCTCTTCTCATCGGCGCCGAGGCGCATGATCGAACCTTTTCCAAACTGCTTTTCGATGGAGGCGACGGCGAGCTCGATAGCTTTGTCGCGATTGCTTGTATCCACTGCGGGCATCTTCTCTGCTCTCCTTGGACGCTTGCGCGTCCCAATCTTTACGCCTTGGGCTCGTGCTCCTGCGAGTGCTCCTGCACCCTTGGCGACTTTTGTGCATCTTCGGCTATGGCGACAGTGGCCACAGTAGGCTCTCGCCCTTCATCGTCCCCTGCTCCCTCTCCATGGGCGTTCAAGGACGCCTTCTCTGGAGGCTGGAGAGGAAAACGAGCCAAAGCCTTGTACTCGGCCCCCTGGCCGGACAACACGCTGCGGTAGAGGACAACCTCACCACCTTGGCCGTCCCCCGCGTCTGTGATTCGTTTGTCAGTCCAGAAGGGATGGTCTCCCTCTTTGATGCGCCCCAACGTCAGGTGTGGGTGAAAAGGCCGCGCCTCACGAGCAAAACCCAGCTCGTCGAGAACCTCTTCCACCGCCTCGGCCAGCTCGCATACGCCCTGCGCACCTTTGGCCGCCAAACCAGCCCAAAGGACCCGCGGTCGCTGGACGTCAGGGAACACCCCCAAGCCCTCTACCCTGAGATCTATAGCAGGCCAAGCGATGAGACGATCGCCAAGCCGATGGCGAATCGCATAGATATTTTCAGCATCGATCTCGCCCAGAAATTTCAGCGTG
This sequence comes from Deltaproteobacteria bacterium, assembly GCA_019314525.1. GTDB lineage: Bacteria > Myxococcota_A > Polyangia > JAFCZD01. The sequence goes on along the minus strand of JAFCZD010000086.1, from coordinate 7,979 downwards.
ATGTGCATATTGGCGGCTGGCACCCAGCCTACGCGTACGTTGGCCTGCTTGGCAGCGCGACGCAGCACCTTCTGCGCCTCAGCCAGCCGGTTGAGCGTGGCGACGGGCAAATTGAGGGCAACAAACGCGCGAATCATCTCCATACTAAACTCCGTCTTTTTCACCAGGCGTCGGCTGGTCTTTCCACTGCCCTTGCAGGGGATCGATCTCTTCGGGCACGCTCAGCTGGCGATAGACGAGCCAGAGCGCAACATGAGCCGCCAACACTTTGTTCCGTTGCCGATCATAGGGGAACACCCGGTGAAGGTGTCGTACTCCACGCGGCCCGTCTACCGCGAAATGCACCGTGCCCACAGGTTTGTCGGCGCTTCCCCCTCCTGGGCCGGCAACGCCAGAGATTGCAACCCCATAGTCTGCGCCTGCCAGCCCCCTCACGCCCTGAGCCATGGCCTCGACACAAGCCTGGCTCACCGCCCCGTGCTCCTGCAACACAGCGGCGGGGACACGAAGGTGCTGCTCCTTGATGTGGTTAGCATAGGCGATCATGCCCAGTTCAAAGACCTCACTGCTTCCTGGGGCACGGGTCAACAGGTCGCCGGCCAGGCCAGCGGTACACGACTCGGCCAGGGCGACCTTCACCCCGGCCCTGCGAAGCGCGCCCACCATGGCACCACTGAAGGTCTCTTCCCCCTCACCAAAGAGGTAACGCCCAAGTCGTGCTTTGATGGCCGCAGTATAAGATATGGCCACTGCCTCAGCATCACCTTGGGTAGGCTCCATGGGGGGCCGAACGAGAACGGTAACGTGGTTCTCTGGAAAAGACGTGCGGTAGTGGATGGACACCGCGCAGCCCCGGTGGTTGATCGATGCACCGACCCCCTCGAGCAAATGGTCCACCTTGGACTCACCAATGCCAAAGAGCTTCATCGTTCGTTGTAGCGCCGGGCGGGGTCGAAGGGTCTTGATGATCCAGGGCTCAATAGCGGCCTGATAGAGCCCCCGAAGCTCATGGGGCACACCTGGCAAACAATAAATCCGAGCACCTAGATGGTCCAACATGATGCCAGGCGCTGTTCCCCGCATGTTCATCAGGGCCTCAGCACCCTGAGGAATCAGCGCCTGCTTCTCATTATTAGGCGTGAACTCCATACCACTCTTGGTAAAGAGAGCATGAATATGCCTCAACGCTGGCTCATGGCACACCAGAGGTCGCTCACAAGCCGCTGCCAAAGCCGCAGCAGTACGATCGTCATCGGTGGGCCCCAGGCCGCCAGACGTGATGATCAACCGGGCACGCTCACAGGCCCCACGCAACGCACCCTGAATCTCTTGCTCTCCATCACCCACAGAAACCATCCGGGAAACGGGCAACCCGAGCCGGTGGAGTCGCTCTGCGAGCCATGCTGAGTTGCTATCGAGCAATTCGCCGCGGAGCAGCTCATCGCCGATAGTCAGAATCTCAACCGTGCTAGCATTGGGGGTGCTCACGCTCTTGGCTCCTCTAAATGCTGGTGAGAGAACGAAGGCATCATAGGAAGCACTGAACAAAAGTCAAGTACATCGCGGATGCAGATTCGTTTGACAGTTTGGCGAGGCTGGATTACTTTCTTATTTACTCCAAGGGTTTAGGGCGACTATGAGAATCCGGTACGCAGCAAAGACCGACGTTGGGATGAAGCGCACCCATAATGAGGACTACTTCAGCCTCATGGAGGACGAGCAACTTTTCATTGTCGCAGATGGCATGGGGGGCCACAGCTCAGGCGAGGTAGCGAGCCGCATGGCGGCTGAGACCGTCAGTGAATTCTACCAGCGAACAAAGGATGAGGACGCGACCTGGCCTTATAAGATGGATCGCAGCCTGAGCTATATCGAAAACCGCCTCGCTTGTGGCATCAAGCTCGCAAACTACAAGATCTACGAGACTGCCTCGAAGGATATTCGCTTCAAGGGCATGGGGACCACCCTCGTCACCTGCTTGATCAATGGCGATAAAATCTACGTTGCTCACGTTGGAGATAGCCGCTGTTATCGCATTCGTGAAGGCAAGATCGAGCAGATCACCCGTGACCACTCCCTCCTCGAGGATTACAAAGACGCCAAGCCCGATATGACCGCGGAGGAAGAACAACACTTCCCCCACAAAAACGTGATCACCCGAGCCCTTGGCATGCGTGACTCCGTACAGGTAGACATCGGCACTCGTGACGTCGCTGATGGCGACAAATACATCCTCTGCTCGGATGGCCTCTCAGGCATGGTCACCGACGATGAGATGCAGAAGCTCGTTGAGGAATCCACCGATCTGGAAAATGCGGTGGCAGAGTTAGTCGATCAGGCAAACCGCGCGGGTGGTACCGACAACATCACGACCCTGGTGTTGGAGTGCAACAACGTCAGCGAGAACAAAGAGAACGATGAGGACGAGGACGACGACAAACCTGCGGAATAATCGTTAACTCCCTTCAGCGTCTGCCTGCCATTTCCATAGCGTGATGATAAAGAGCACGTGCTCATCATCATCGGCTAGGGACAATGTCCCACCATAAGACTCCACAATAGACTGCGAAACCGAGAGACCGAGCCCAGTCCCTTGGCCAGGGCTCTTGGTGGTGAAGAAGGGCACGAAGACACGTTCGCGCAGCTCGCAAGAGATGGGTGGCCCATCGTTGGCAATGTGTAACGAGACACGTTGGCCCTCTTCCCGCCACGAGAAGACCACCCTGCCCTCACCATTCAGCGCGTGAGCAGCGTTGAGCAGCAAATTGACCAGAACCTGCACCAACCGTGTATTGCTGGCCGCCACAGGTGGGCAACGCTCCAAGAGCTTCACGCCGTCCACAACCACACCACGGAAATGCTGTTGTGGGCGCACGAGCGCGAGAGCCTGCTCAACGCTCGCGGACACGTCTACAGGCTCCTTTTTGCCCTCCACAGGCCGTGAGTATTCGAGCAACTGCCCCACGATTTGGTGAATGCGCCCTGCCTCGCTCTGAACCCGCGCCACGACCTCCCTTGGCTTGTCTTCGAGTTCCCCGAGGAGCAACACATCACTCAAACCAATAATTCCCTGCAGCGGATTGCCAATCTCGTGAGCGACCCCTGCCGCGAGCTGTCCCACAGACGCCAACCGCTCAGCGCGTACGAGAGAGCGTTGCTGCTCCACCAGCGACTTGGTCATACGGTTGAAGGATGCCGCCAGCGACGCAAATTCCTGGGCTCCGCGCTCATCGAGACGCACCTCGAGATCTCCAGCCGCGACCCGTGCTGCTGCGGCCTGCAAAGCTTCCACGGGGGTTGCCACATAGCGAGTGATGATGAAACCAACGAAGAGCAGCAACAAGAGCCCATCCACAGCCATCAGCACCCAATAGGAGGTGGGCAGAGCCGTGGCACCGCTTGGGGCAAGGGGTACCCGGAGCAAGCACGCGCCACCCACATGACGAGGTAAGGGTGTAGCGACGTCGATCCACTCGCTATTGGGCGCCAAACGTGTCTGTTGCTCTTGGGTTCGGAGGGCACGTCGAGCCAACTCTACCCAGGCCTCAGCCTCCCCCGGCAACGCTGCGTGAGCGACCCGTCGCATCATGCGATCATAGAGGTCAAGGCGCAGGGCCAAGGGTAAACGAACGAGAGAAGACACGAGGCGGTCAGCCTCCGCGCCTCTCGGCGCTGAGGCAAGCAATAGCGCTACGGACTTCCCATGAGCTGTGGCCTGTGAGAGCTGCTCTGCAGCTCGGCTGTGCCCTGTGCTCCAGAGGGTAATCACACCCACAGAGACAGCCACCACCAACAGGCTCAAAGCTAGCCCAAAGATCAGCTGGGCACGAAGCCCCAAGAAACCTCCCATTGGGACATTCTATCAGCACCTGGGAAAAGACAAACTTCAGCGCCTCTGCTAAGTAGTGCGATGTGCAGCCCAGTCGGGCGCCACGTTGACCCGCCTCCATCGGAGGGCTACCTTTTGCTGGGTGGAAAAGATGAACAGCGACAAACCTAAAAGCACGGATGAGGACAAGAGCTTCGACGCAGTCCTCGGTGAGTTGCAACACACAGTGGAAGAGTTGGAGTGCAGCGATCTTCCCCTGGAACGCTCTCTCGCGGCCTTCGAACGCGGCGTCGAGCTATCACGGTATGCTCAAAACATCCTCGATCGCGCCGAGCGCAAGGTGGAGATCTTGTTGCGCGACGGCAGCAAGGAGCCCTTCACCGGCGAAGAGTGAGCGAGGCGTACCATTTACTTATATGGCACCTCGCCATGTCACGGAGAAGCCATGGAGCTCCTGCAACGCATTGACAGCCCCTCTGATCTCAAGCGGCTCCAGATTGATCAACTGCCCCTGCTCTCAGAGGAGCTGCGCCAGTTCATCCTGGAGAAGATCAGCCGCATTGGTGGTCACCTTGGCGCGGCCCTGGGGGCTGTAGAGCTCACCGTAGCTTTGCACTATGTCTTCGATTCCCCCATCGACCGCATTGTCTGGGACGTCGGACACCAAGCCCACGGACACAAAATCCTCACCGGGAGACGCGAGTTCTTCCACACGCTGAAGCAAGAAGGCGGCCTTAGCGGGTTCCTGCGGCGCTCCGAGAGCGTGCATGACATCTTTGGTGCTGGGCATGCGTCCACCTCGATCTCCGCGGCCCTAGGGATTCGTGAGGCGCTGCGCCTCAAGGGCGGGCGTGGAAAAGTCGTCGCCGTCATCGGAGATGGGGGGCTCACTGGAGGCATGGCCTTCGAGGCGCTGAACAGCGCCGGAGCACGAAAAGGCGACATCATCATCGTGGTCAACGACAACGGCATGTCCATCGGCCCCAACGTAGGGGGGCTCTCCGAGTGGTTCAGCCGCAAGCTCGTTGGCGCGCCCATGACGCGCTGGCGCCGCCGTGTGCGCACCTTCCTCGAAGCCTTTGACGGCATGGGCCGCGACGCGATTCGCGTTGTAGAGCACGTCATGGACGCCAGCAAGGCGATCATCACCCCAGGCGTCCTCTTCGAAGGGCTCGGTTTTGAATACGTGGGGCCCGTGGATGGCCATGATGCCCCTGATCTGGTGGCGGCCCTGCGCGACGCCAGCCAGCTAGGAAGACCGGTGGTGGTGCACGCGTGCACCACCAAGGGTAAGGGAGCACCAGGCGTAGATGACGACGACGAGCGAAAACATGCCGTCGTCCCCTTCGACCTGCGCAGCGGTGAAGCACTGAAGACCGAGTCCGATCCCATCCCCACTTACACCTCAGTCTTCGGTCACACCCTCTGTGAGATGGCCGCCGAAGACCCACGGGTGGTAGCGATCACCGCCGCCATGGCCCAAGGAACAGGCCTCCAGGAGTTTTCCCAACGCTTCCCCAGCCGCTTCTATGATGTTGGGATCGCTGAACAGCACGCCGTGACCTTCGCTGCAGGCCTAGCAGTGGAGGGCTTCCGCCCCGTCACCGCGATCTATTCCACCTTCCTACAGCGCGCCTTCGATCAGATCTTGCACGACGTAGCGCTGCAGGAGCTACCCGCGATTTTCTGCCTCGACCGCAGCGGCTTTGTCGGGGCCGATGGCCCCACCCATCATGGAGTCTTTGACCTCAGCTATCTGCGCATGATCCCCAATATGGGCGTGATGGCACCAAAAGATGAGGCCGAGCTGCGAGATATGCTCCTCACGGCCCTCCGCTCACGTCGTCCCATCGCCATCCGTTTTCCACGCAGCCGGGGCCGTGGCGTGTCTCTCGAGTCCCCTCCCCTCGAGCTCCCCTGGGGCCAGGCCGAGCTGCTTCGAGACGAGGGCGACGATCTGCTAATCGTCGCTGTTGGCCCTCATAGTTACACTGCCCTTCAAGCGGCGGATACGCTGCGTGAGCGCGGCGTGGGCTGTTCGGTGATCAACGCACGTTTTGTGAAACCCCTCGATGAGGCCCTGCTCACCGAACGCCTCGCGCGAGCCAAAGCCGTGGTCTCCATCGAGGAGAACGCGCTGGCAGGCGGCTTCGGTTCAGCCCTACTTGAGCTCTGCGAGCGGCAGGGTCTTCAGCCAAGGTTGCGCCGCCTTGGCATCCCCGACCGCTTCATCGAGCATGGCAGCATCAGCAGCCAGCAAGAACGATGTGGCCTCACCCCCGAGGGCATCCTCAACGCCTTCGAGAGCCTGAGACACAAGCGACAGGTCCAGGTTCCAGCCTGACCCGTCGGAGCAGCGAGACGGGCACAAAACCTTGCGATGACCTTGCTCCTCAGGCTCAATTTGCCTAGACTTGATGGATACTGAAGGTTTTTGAGAAATGGCCCACTTCAACAGCGAAGAAGTTACGGTCATCGCTGGCCCCGCTGGGCCTGCTCACAAGGAGAGTTCTCCGCGCAACCGCACTGCTTGCTTGATCGTGCTCAGCGGCAACAATGTGGGGCAGGTCTACCAACTTGAGCGGGATCAGGTCTCTATTGGGCGGGATGTGAACGCCGATATCCAGTTGATGGACGCCGGAATATCTCGGCGACATGCTCGGGTTGTTCGCGAGAGTTCTGACAACTTCTCTCTAGCGGACGACGGCAGCCGAAACGGGACCTTCGCCAACAACCAACCCGTAGAAGCCCATCACGAGCTGAAAGACGGCGATAAGATCCAAATCGGTGTTATGACGATCCTCAAGTTCAGCCTCGCCGACGATCTCGAAGCAGACTACGCGCAGAAGATGTACGACGCGGCGCTGCGGGATGATCTCACAGGGATCTTCAACCGGCGTTACCTGGGCGAACGTCTGACCTCCGAGTTCTCCTTCTCACGACGGCACACTCGCCCCCTCGCGCTCCTCTTGCTCGACCTGGACCACTTCAAGACCGTCAACGACACCTACGGTCACCTCGCGGGTGACCAGGTGCTTCGAGAGGTCGCCGAAACCATCGGACAACTGATCCGTGCCGAAGACGTGCTCGCCCGCTATGGAGGTGAGGAGTTCTGCGTGCTCTGCCGCGACACCAACTTGATGCGAGCCTCGATCCTTGGTGAGCGCATACGACACCACGTGGCAGAGGCCACACACACGCTCTCCGAGACCGTTCTAACGGTGACCGTGAGCATTGGTGTCGTGGCCATCCCCGACGATAACTTCGAGACCCCCGACGCCATGGTGCACGCTGCAGATGAGGCGCTCTATCAAGCCAAGGCGGCCGGCCGAAACTGTGTGATCACGCGCCGACCACGACGCAGCACGCCCTGACCGACCTTCTCTTTCCTGTTCACAGCAGAAAAACGCCATAGATAGCGTACAAGGATAACGTGAAACTCGCCGCCCCACTGCCGAGCCTGCTGATTCTTGGGTGGAGCGCTGCTCTCATCGCCGCTCCAATCCCCGTTCAAAGCTACACCCCCTATTTGAAGGGCAAGGTGGGGAGGCATGTTCGCAGCAGCCTCGTAGGCAAGGACTATCGCGACGCCGCAAAGAGCCTCGCTCACTATCTGAAGATGACACGAACCCACAGGAAGCAGACCGAGTTTCTGCTCGCCTATGCGCTCTTTCGCCAAGGAGACCACGCCCGCGCCGCGACAATCTTCGGCCGATTAGTGCGCAGCTATCCGCTGCTGAGTGACTACCACCGCTACCTCCACGGCCGGTGCCTCTACAAGTTGCGGAGCTTCGCCGCCGCCGAAGAGGAAGCGCAAGCCGTTGGCCCCCGCTCTGCCTTGGCCGTGGACGCCATGTTGCTACGAGCAGATGCCTTGCGCGCGTTACACAAAGCGCCCCAGGCCGCGGAGATTTGGCGCAACTACCTACGCCAACGCCCCTATGGTGCTCGGGCTGGGGAGGCCCACCTGCGCATCGGTGAAACCCTCGAAGCAAGCGCAAGGAGACGCACTGGAGGGTCAGCCACCTTGCGCCGGCAAGCCGCCGCCAGTTACCGGCGAACGATGGTACGCGCCCCCCTCTCACGACATGCCACCGCCGCCGAGATCGCCCTCCAGCGCCTTGCCACCACAGCAGGGAAGCCCAACATC
>JAFCZD010000445.1 GCA_019314525.1 Deltaproteobacteria bacterium | reverse complement strand
GTCAAGCGGCATCGCTTGGGTGATGGGGTCGCCCTGGCCCTCGCGGTGGCGGACTTTGACGGTGATGGGCATGCTGAGCTCGCGGTGTTGCGGCGGGAAGCCGTGGAGCTTTGGTCACGTCGCTCGGGGCACTGGCGACGGGGGCAGCGGGTGGCGCTCACAGGGCGTCTGGCCTCACAGCGTCCCCGACGGCCCATGGGCACGCTCTTGGCGGCAGACCTCGATGGTGATAGTCGCCCTGAACTTTACCAGCGATCCAGTGACATCGCTCGGGGCGGGACATTCCGCTGGAAGAAGAAGAAGCTGATGGTGGGGGCGGCGTTGGCGGGGTATCCAGCGTTCGTTTTCAAGGGCAAGCGTGTCGATCTTCAAGGTGCGGCTGGGATGGACTTCTTCCAGGGTGGGAGCCTTTGGCCGAAGATCGTGCCCAAACGCCTCTACGGGCTGAAGCTGGCGCGGGTCGCTCGTCGGGGGCCTGCCAACTTCTACGCGGCGGCGGTGGATTTGCAGGGGACGTTGCACCTTTTCGATGTGGCTTCGAGCAGCCCAGTCACCACCCTCGCCGGGGTGGGCGCGGCCTTCGCCCTGCTCGACGCGGATGATGACGGCCAGCTTGAGCTCTTGGTCTCGGCCGCCGATGAGACAGGGCAGGAAGAGCGCGTGCGCGTCTTTCGCCTCACAGCAAAGAAACTACAGCCCATGTGGCGCAGCACGATTTTAGCGGGCAGGGTGAGCGCATTTGGGCACGGAGACATGGATGGGGATGGCCGGATGGAGCTGATGGCCGCTACAGTAGATGAGGAGGGGAGATGTTGGCTGCTGCAGCTCGACTGAAGCTCACTTTTGTAGTGACTCTCGCATGCTTGGGCCATAGCTATGGGGCTCATGGCCACCTCCCCCCGAGTTATGGGGGCCGCCTTGAGGTCCCGCTCTCTGACCGACCGCTCAGCTTCAACCCCACCTTGGCGCAACGACCCTCAGAGCTGCAGTTGGTGAGGTTACAATATGACACGCTCTTTGTGCTGCGAGGTGGGCGTCCGGTGGCGCATTTGCTGCGGGAGGCGCCCCAGCGTTCCGCTGACAAGCTCTCTTGGTCGTTCCTTCTGCGTGAGAATGTATTGACCCATGATGGCAAGCCTTTGACGGCGCAAGAGGTGATGGCCTCGCTGCAGGCAGCGCGCAGAGGTCCCCATGGTTACCTCTTCGCCGTCATCAAGGGTATCTTCTTGCGTAAGGGGCGGATGATCATCAGGCTCAAGCACCCCGAGCCGCGCTTGGGGCTGCTGCTCTCTACGCCCGCGTCAGCCATCGCCGTGCCCCGAGGCGGCAGGATCCTCGGGACAGGGCCATTCACTCGCGTGCGTCATTCAGCAGCGCGGGTGAAGCTCGTCGCCCACGCGCTCCACTTTGCGGGTCGTCCCTACCTCCAAGGCTTGCGTTTGCGCATCTTTTCGCGCGCGTCGGAGGAGGCCGCAGCTTTACAAGTAGGAGCGACGCAGCTCTCCTTTCATGGGGAGTCGGTCTTTGGTGGGCAGCCCCGTCACCCCACACGCACGCTCGACGTCGCATCCTTTCGCACCCTCTTTCTTGCTACAGGAAGTCGTCGCGCCTATCTCGACGATGCCACCGCCCAGCGTATGCTCGCAGTGTCCATTCATCGGGACCGTCTGGCGCGGGTGGCCGGGGCGCTGACCCGGCCCGCTCGTGAACTCGTGGATCCTCTCGTGGATCCTCTCAATGATCGCCATCGTGGCAAGAAGCTCTTTGACCGGGCGCTCGCAGCTCGGTTGAGGCGTGTGTTAGCGCGGCGCTTCAGCCAGCTGAAAGAGCCTCATGTAGATGTGAGCCTCTTGGTGGATCGCAGCCGACCCGCTGATGGGGCGCTCGTGGCGCAGCTCGTGGCTGATCTCGATCGTGTAGGCCTCACGTTGCAAGTCGAGCGTGTGAGCGCGCGGCTCTACGCGCAGCGCGTGGCGCGTCGGGACTACGATCTCGCGTTGCTCCAACACGCCCCCCAACTGGCCGAGGTGCACATTGCCCTGGCGGGGGTGCTGGCCCTCGGAAAGATGCTCAAGGCGGCTGTGGAGTGTGCGGCGGCCCGTTGCGACCTGGACCAGGGCGCGCAACGGGTGGGGAGATTGGCCCTCATCCCCTTGGTGCATATGGGCCGTCGTGTTCACTATGATGCTCGCGTAGCCGGCCTCCGGGCGAGGAGCAGTGGCCGATTGAGCTACGCGGATGTCTTCTGGCTGCGCAGCGCAAGCCAGCGAAAAAAGGCGCGGAGGCGATGACCTAATGCGCCTGCGGACCAAGCTTTTCCTGGTCACGGCGGTGGCGACGGTGGCACCCATCGTGGGCGCTACCCTTGTAGGCCGCGTCTTGGTCATCCGCGCCTCCCATGCCGACTTCAAGCATCAGCTCGAAGATGGGGAGCGTGAGGCCAGAACTCAGTTCTCCGCTTTCGTTGGTGAGGTGGATGAGGCGGTGCGTCGTCTGGCCGACGCCGAGGACCGCTTCGTTGGGCCGCTGTTGCTGGCGCGGGCCAAGGGTGGACCGGATGACGAGCTGGTGCGTAGATTGCCGACGGAGGCCCCGCGGGTGATGCGTGAGCGCGGCCTCGATGTGCTAGACGTGCTTGATGCAAAGGGGCGTATCCTCGCCAGCGGGCATTTCCCCGGTCGCCTCGGCGATGTGGCGTCTCATGGGCCGCCACCGCGTGGCCCGCGCACCGGCGTGCTGCGTAAGGTGCGTGCTCTGGTGGATGGCCAACCCGTGACGCGCTTGGCTCTGGTGAGTGGGCGTCGGGCGCGCTCTCCTCTTGGAGGCCATGTTTGGGTTGAAGGTGGTCGTTTCCTCGACGAGCGTTTTGTTCGACGCCTGCGTTTTCGTGGGCAGACCCATGTGTTGATCCGTGACGTCCAGGGGGGCATGGTGGTGGAGCCTGCTAAGGGTTGGGGGCGTTTTTCGCGTTTCCCTCATCATCGTGTGGTGTTGGGGACCAAAGCCTCCGGATCAGCGACCTTGGTATTGGCGGTCTCTGATGCGCAGTTGCGCTTGACGCTGGAGATCATCAACTACGTGGCTATCGCTCTGGGGGCGGGGGCGCTGCTCTTGGCGCTGCTGGTGGGCGCTCTCGCGCGCCCCATCACGCGCCCCCTAGAGGAGCTCGTGGTGGCCGCCGAGCTGGTGGCAGCGGGTGATCTCGGCCAGCAGATCCCTGTGCGTTCGCGGGATGAGGTGGGGGAACTCGTCGCCTCCTTCAATCGTATGACCAGCGAGCTGCAGGACTCCAAAGACCGTTTGGTGGCCGCAGAGCGCGTCGCCGCTTGGCGTGAGATCGCGCGCCGTATCGCCCACGAGATAAAGAACCCGCTCTTCCCCATTCAAACCTCCATCGAGACCTTGCGCAAAGTCTACGACAAGCAGCATCCGGCTTTTCCAGAGATTTTCGAGGAGTCCACTTCGACGATCCTCGAGGAAGTGGATCGACTGAAGCATATCGTTAGCGAGTTCTCTCGCTTTGCGCGCATCCCAAAACCTGTGCTGTGCCCCTTCGACGTGAGCGAGTGGCTTGATGTGAACCTTGGTCTCTACGCAGAAGGCATGCAGATCCAGCGTGACGTGGAGCCTGAGATCCAGATCAACGGTGACCGGGACCAGCTGACGCAGGTCTTGGTGAACCTGGTGAAGAACGCGAGGGAGGCGAGCGCTGGGGCGGCAGAGCCCACTTTGCGGGCAGTGGCTCGTCGCGACGGCGAGGTCTTGGTGCTCGAGATCGGGGACAACGGCGCAGGCTTTGATGAGGAGACCGCTCGTCAGCTTTTTACCCCCTATTTTACTACCAAGGGCAGCGCGGGAACGGGGCTTGGTTTGGCCATTTGCCAGCGCATCGTCACCGAGCACGGGGGCAGCATCGAGGCACGGGCAGAGGTGGGGCAGGGGGCGACCTTCGCGCTACGGCTCCCCCTCGCCGGCCCCCCGGTTCCTGCTTGAGAGCGATCTAGGGCAGAAGGTTCGCCGAAATAGTCCATTTCAGGCCAAAGCGGTGGCGATGAGGTAGAATGACCTCCAGGAGGAGGGTCATGACCCAAGCAGGCAAATACCACCGACGATGGCGCAATTACCTGGTCGACCCCAAGGTGCAACTGAAGTTTGCGTTGATCATGGTGGTCATCACCACGGTGCTCACCGCTGGCCTCGGTTTCTTCTGGTACGCAGAGGTCCGCACCACCTCCAATATGTTGCGAGTCAACGCGCTCTCCAGCCTTGGCCCGGAGGTGGCGGACAAGATCGAACAGGAAGTCGGCGGTTATGATCACAAGCGGCTGGCGGTGCTTGTCGGCTTTGGCCTGCTCTTGGCGCTGCTCAGCGCCGGCTACGGCATCTTCATTACCCACAAAGTGGCTGGGCCGATCTTCAAGATGACGCGGCATATGAAGGACATCGAGGCCAATCGGATCTATCCGCTCTGGGGCCTGCGCAAGGGCGATCAACTGCAGGAGTTCTTCGCCGCTTTTCAAGATATGCATGCCTCGCTGCGTGAGCGCACCGAGAAGGACATGATCCTACTCAACCAGGTGATCGCTGCCATCGATCGCGGCGATGGGCTGGAAGAGATGATGCCTCGCATCAGGGAGCGGGTCGTGGAGAAAGGCGATAGCCTGCGTGACGCCAGCGATGTGACCCAGCAGATTCGGCGGGACACAGGGGCGCCTGTCTAGCTGAACGCTTGTTGCTGGAGAGCCACGATGATGCATGTGGAGATCATCCCTTTGCTGGGGGATAACTACGCTTACCTCGTGACCTGCGAAGGGCGCGGGGTCGCCGCTGTGGTCGATCCTGCCGACGCCGATCCTGTGGACCGTCGTGTTCGCGAGTTGGGCCTCACCTTGGTGGCGATCTGGAATACTCACCACCATTGGGATCACATGAAGCCCTTTGCCAGCGTTGGCGTGGCCTTGAAGTGATCGGTCATCAGAGCGATGGGGGCCGCCTCCCACGTCTGACTCGGGGTGTCTCCCACGGGTCGGCGGTGGAGCTGGGTGCGCTCTCTGCGCGCGTATTACACACGCCAGGGCACACACGTGGTGGCATCAGCTATGTGGTGGATGGGGCGGTGTTCACTGGGGACACTCTCTTTGGCGGGGGATGCGGGCGCCTCTTCGAGGGCACACCAAAGACGATGCATCACTCATTGACGGAGGTGCTCGGTGAACTCGATGATGCGACGCGTATCTACTGTGGCCACGAGTACACCCAGAAGAACCTAGCCTTCGGGTCAACCCTGGAACCCGCCAACGCCGCTTTGGCGGCGCGAGTCGCGCGGGTGGAGGCTCTGCGCGCCGCAGGGAAGCCAAGCGTGCCCTCCACGTGGGGCGAGGAGCAGGAGACGAACCCGTTCTTGCGTGGTCACAGCGACGAACTCCGGGCGAGTTTGCGTGAGCAAGGGGCCGTTGATGTCGACGATGACGTGAGCGCCTTCGCGGCCACGCGGCGGCTGCGGGACCGCTTCTAGAGCTATTGCCGCCGGCTGTGCGTTGGTCTTGGTGCTGGCTGGGCAGAGCGCGTAGGATTACGCGTCTCTTATTGGGAGATTTGGTGGGGTGGAATTCGTGGGGAGCTAGGGAGTGAACACCAGCAGC
>JAFCZD010000444.1 GCA_019314525.1 Deltaproteobacteria bacterium | reverse complement strand
TGTGCCCGAAATCATTGCCGTTGTTACTCCTTGGTTGTTTGCCACCGGCAAACGCCCTCGTCGTGCCTAGCCAATGATTCCGGCCGTCTTCGCCCTCCTCGGTCCGACTAGCTGTTCGCCGCTCTAGGCCAGCCAAGAGTTAGCTCTTTCGGGTCGTTTTTGAGGGTGTTTGTGGATGTCTCTGTGGAAAAAATGTTGATAACGGAGATCTTGGAGCACCAGGCGAACAAAATTGTGTGCTCTAACAAACAGTTAGGGAAGTTTGCAGCTGTGGACAAACTGTGGAAAAGTAGCCGAAAGCTACTCTAAATCCTCAGTTTTCTCACATCTCCAATGCGGATAGTCACGCGCTGGGCGTCAAAGTATTCGGCCAATGGAATGACAAATTTGCGGCTCTGTCCAATGAGCTTCTTGAGACCTGGAGCGTCAATGGTCTCATGGGTGGCGAGGTAGGCCCGCAGCGTCTCTTCTAGCTCATCCACCGCTGAACGATGAAATGCCAGCTCGCTCACGCGCAGCAGCTTCTCCTGCTGAGTCAGGAGTCTCAAGGCCTGACTCACGTCGGCATGAGGCGCGTCGAGGAGCTTGGGTAGGTCAGGAATACGTGGAGCACCCAAGCCTTTCTGGCGGCACAAGCTCTCAAGCCGCTCAGCCAACGCTCCCACGCTCTCACTCGCGCGGGCATGGTGCCCTACTCGAAAAACGAGCTCCGCCTCGGCTTCGAGGGTTTTGCTCTTTTCGAGCCGCTGCAAGAGGGCGAAGAAGAGTCGTGGAGGAAGGTGACCACCAAGACGGGATCGCAGCTCCTCACGGCTGATGCCAGGCTCGGCGGGGTGCTGGGCATGGTGGGCATCCACTAGAGCGAGCAGGGCCTTTGCTCGTTCATCAAAATGATGGATGTGAAGCACTGAGCCCTGCTCCCTATCAAAGCGAATCAGGGTTCCGCCCGAGAGCAGCTCGCCCACGACGCGTTCTAAAGAGGGTGGAGTGATGGGTACGCGCTGCTGCAGCCCCTTGCCATCGAGACCATGCGCTCCCGCCGCCAAGACCTCGAGGGCGACCCTCTCCTTGGCGTCAGCGGCGCCATGAACCTGGGTCAATAGGGCGATGGCGTCTTGTTGCTTACGCCGGAGACGGCGAGCTAGCACACGGAGGATCTCTCCTCCACCGATGGTGGTGCCGTAGTTCTCCTGTTTGGTGAAGCCGCGCAGGATGAAGCGCTCTCCTGGCGAGGCAACCACGGGTTTTTCGAAGCGGAGTTGGGCCAACATCTTCTGGCCGGGCTCGAGGCGCTTGCCTTCGAGGAGGATGCAGCTGCCCTCTTGCTGTCGTGTACCGACGTGAAAGAGCACCTTGGATCGTTGCTTCAGGCCTTTGCGTGTGCCGGGCAAGAGGCTCAAAGAGACATCAACGATATGACTTGGTGAGATCGTATTGGGCCGCACGAGGACCTCTCCGCGTGAGACCGCGTGGCGGTCGACGCCGCCTAGGTTGACCGCCGTGCGCTGGCCGGCGACCGCTCGCTTCACCTCTTTCCCGTGCACTTGAATGCTGCGCACCGTGGCGCGTTCATTCCCTGGGAGTACTTCTACTTCATCTCCCGCGCTGAACGACCCTGAAGCCAGCGTACCTGTGACCACTGTGCCGAACCCTTTGAGCGAGAACACACGATCCAAGGGCATGCGCAAGAGGCCGCTTGGGTCGCGCGTTTCGACCTCTCTGCCGAGCTTCAAGAGTTCACCCCGGAGTTCATCGAACCCTTCATTGGTCTCAGCAGAGCAAGGGATAATCGCGGCCTCTTCCAGAAATGTTCCAGCGAGACGTTGTCTCACATCGTCCACGACGAGCTCACGCCACTCTTCATCCACCAGATCGACCTTGGTCAACGCCACGAGACCCCGACGTACGCCAAGCAGCTGACAAATGTCGAGATGCTCGTGGGTTTGAGGCATCACACCTTCGTCAGCGGCGATCACCAGCATCACCAGGTCGATGCCCGCCGCTCCAGCGACCATGCTCTTGATGAAGCGCTCGTGACCTGGCACATCCACCACGCCAAAGTGGACCTCATCGAGGCCAAGGTGAGCGAAGCCGAGCTCGATGGTGATGCCGCGTTGCTTCTCTTCCTTGAGCCGATCAGTGTCGACGCCAGTTAGGCCTCGAACCAGGGCGGTCTTGCCGTGGTCGATATGCCCTGCGGTACCTAGGATCACCGAGCGCATGGTGGTTATTTCTGCTGTGGTTTGACTTTGACGCCCAGCTTTGTCAGCAGACGTTTGGCGGTGGGGAGGTTGGCGTCATGAGCGGCGGCGATCTTGATGAAGCGCTGGAGGGCGGTGATGGCGCGCTGCTTTGCGCCACGCTTATGCGCGAGCTGGCCGAGGCGAAAACACGCGCTGGGGAGCCAGCTCTCGCCATCTTTGCCTTGGGTCGCAGCGAACTCCAGGTGCCGATAGCCTTTGGGCTCTTGTCGCGCGTCCAGCAGGAGCATCGCCAGCCGAAAATGCGCCTCTCCGAGCTTGGGGTTCACTGCAAGCGCGGCTCGCAGCGAAGCGCGGGCCTTGGTCTCCTGACCGAGCTCGAGTAGAGCGATGCCCTTGTAGAGCTGCGCCTCTCCGAGCTTGGGGCTTGCGGTGATGATCGAGTTTAGCGCCTTGAGTCCGTCCTTGACTGCCCCTGCGCGCACCTGGAGGCGTGCTCGTTGGAGCTGGTAGTCAATGACCATGGGCTCGAGCTTGATAGCTGCGCCATAGGCTAAAACCGCCTGCGCGAGTTTCCCGAGCTTCTCATAGGCGCGAGCCATCACCGCTAGGTAACGCGCCTTGTTGTCGCTCTCCACGGCGCGGCGGATCTCCACCAGGGCTTCTTGGGCTTTGCCTTTGCCAAGGTTGGCCTCTGCGCGCAGCGCTCGAGCCTCTGATGAGGTTGGCTTCTCACGCAGCACCGCTGCCGCCTGCTTGAAACAGTCGTCGTATCGACCCCCATGCACAAACGCCCGGGCAGCCTCGAGCCGCAGCTTGGTGCTGGGGCGGTCGACCTTCAGCGCTTTGAAATAGGCTTCCGCCGCCTTTTCTGGCTGGCCCATGGATAGGTAGAGCTGCCCGATGGCCCCGGCGAGCCCAGGGTAGCCATGGTCACGGCTCTGGAGCTTCTGATATCTGACGAGGGCCTGCTCATGTTGGCCTTGATCGCGAAGGGTGTTGGCGAGGTTGAAGAGGGCGACGTTGAGCTTGGGATCCATCGCTAGGGTTTCTTCGAACTTCGTACGAGCCTTCCGTAGCGCCCCCTTTGCATAGTGAGCCTCACCAATAGCGTTCCGTACTTTCGCGCTCTTGAGCACAGTGTTGGCTTGCATCAGCACACCAAAGGCGAGGGAGTTTTCCTTGCGGCGCAGGTGGACGCGGCTGAGGTAGAGGTAGGGCTCGAAGTATTTGGGGTCGAGCTTGATCGCTCGCTTGTAGGCGGCGATGGCTTTATCTTGTGCTGCAAAGGTGTCCTCGATGCGTCCCAAAATGAAGTGGACCTGTGCACTTTTCGGGTGTGCCTTGAGGGCGGCCTTGAGCGCATCGCGGGCGTCGATGGGCTTTCCCAGATGAAGCATGGCTTTGGCGAGGAGCACTG
Organism: Deltaproteobacteria bacterium; assembly: GCA_019314525.1. Taxonomy (GTDB): domain Bacteria; phylum Myxococcota_A; class Polyangia; genus JAFCZD01. The sequence continues at coordinate 1,441 of JAFCZD010000444.1, read as the reverse complement.
TCGTCTTCACGTCTTTGGGGCGCAGGCCCTTGGCTCGTCGCAAAAAATCCGCTGCGGCCTTGAAGCGCTTGGCACCCAACGCGAGCTGCGCTGAGCCCATCAGCGCTTCATGGCTTCGCGAATGAAACTTGAGGGCCTTGGCGAAGGACGCGCGTGCTTCGTCGATGTTGCCCTTGGCGAGTTGAATCTGCGCGTGGATGGTGCTGGCGTCCGCCAGCTCCTGACGCGACGCTGCCCCTGTACGGGAGAGCGCTATGGTCCGGTTAGTCAAGAGCAACGCCTCATCGAAGCTCTCCTTGGCGGCGAGTAAGCGCGCTTTGAGCAAGATCGCGCCCGCATGACTACGATTGGACGCCAAGACCTTATTGCAGGCGGAGAGAGCTTCCTTGTTCTTCTTCTGTGCGGCCGCGACTTGTGCCATGCCAAAGAGCGCCCCGCTGAAGCTAGGATCGGTGGCATAGGCGCGCTGGAAGGCCTGTCGTGCTGCGGTGAGCTTCTTGGCAGCGAACTGTGACCAGCCGAGATAGAGCGCGGCGTGCCCGCTTTGAGGCGTTACATTGGCGAGGGCTTGGAGCTGGGTAGTCGCGGCTCTGCCATCAGCCAGCTCGACCAACGCCCTGGCGACCTTCAGCGCCCGTGGGGGCTCCTCTCCAGCCGCCAACGAGCGTAGCACGCCCTGAGCACCTCTGAGGCTCGGTTTTGAGTCGAAACGGTAGGCCCTCGCGGCGAGCGCTTGAACCTGGAGCGCCAATGTTTTCGTGCGTGCCTCACCCTCGAGCTTGGCTCCAGCCTCTTTGAAGTCGCGTGCTGCCTGAGCGTAGGCAGAAAAGGTGTCGAGCTTGAGCTTACGTTGGCCCTCAGCGACCATGCGTTTGGCAGAAGATGTACCTGCTCCGCCCCCTCCCCCAGCGAAGAGGGTTATGGCGAGATAGACGCCCACCAAGAGCACGACTGCAGCCGCGGCCACGATCAAGACGTTCTTCGAGAGCAGCCCACGCCACTTGGGAGCTTTCGTGGGCGCGGCGAACGTTTCAGCGTCCTGCTCCACTGAGGAGGACTCTAGGCGCTCTAGGTCCTCGGCGCGCGGTGCCTCGAAGCTAACGATCTCGTCGCTCTCAGGGCTAGCCGGACGACTTGGCATGGGAAGATCTTCGATCGCACCAGCGCCGGTCTCTGCTTGAGTGTTGTGAGGAGGCATGGGCGGGGCTAGCGTTGGTACGCCCGTGTCTAGCTTGGCTGGGGCAGGTAGCTCGGCCAGCTCTGGTCCCCCTCCGGTCGCGATAGGGATCTCGTCGAGGTCTACCGAGAAGACCTCATTGTTGGCGTCTTCATCCAGAGAGACCTCTCCATAATCTGCACCGGTGTTCGTTCGGGTGTGAGCAGGCTGATGAGCCGATGGAAGGTCTGGTAGCTCCGAGTTGATCTCACCCGTAGGGAGACC
>JAFCZD010000443.1 GCA_019314525.1 Deltaproteobacteria bacterium | reverse complement strand
CGCTTGACCCCTGATATGCGCCTCATGCGTGTGCTGGCCGAGGACGAGCGCAAACACCCCCTCAGCGCTTGTAAGCGTCTGCTACATGAGCTGGCGGCGTTGGCGTGATGACGCCTTGGCTGGAGCTTCTGGCTGGAGCTTCTGGCTGGAACTCTAAATGCTGTCCAAGAAGGTGCGGCCATAGGCTTGGCTGCAAAGGAGCAACGACGCCAAGGCGATCCACGGGCTGAGTTTCATGTGTCGGTTCAAAGTCATCTGAAGCGTCCTAAGCAGAAGTCGTCGTTCTCTCTTGGTTCGCGGCTTACGCCACAAACGTCCAGGGCGCTCCGAAAGCATCAGGCGTGCCAGCGCAGCATGGTCTGTGCACCTCTCAGGTGGAGAAGAGAAGGATCAGCCGGGGGCTCCAAATCTCAGAGGGCTCCTGGTAGGTGCAGCCAATGCCCTCTAACCCAAGTGGCACCGTCGTGGGGGCACCCTTGCAGGACCCAGCCTCGCATGCTAATCGAAGCACTTGATTTGAAGGAGTTTTTCCTCTTGACCCATCCAAAGTGCTGCTCTGCTCTGCTCTTATTCTCGCTCTTTGCAACCGCTGGTTGCTCCTCCTCAGGTGACACGACCAAGGCTCCGGGCAAGAAAAAGGTGAGTTCAGATGTGCGCCGGGCCACCGTCGTGGCGCGCATGGATAAGCGCGAGATCACCATCGGTGAGCTGGAAGACTACCTTCAGAGTCAGAACCAATATGTGCGCATGCGCTTCTCTTCTCCTGAACGTAAGAAGGTCTTCTTGGAGAAGATGGTGCGCCTCGAGGTGCTGGTGGCCGAGGCCAAGAAACGCGGTCTAGAGAGCCACCCCGATGTGCAACGGCGGGTGAAGCAGGCCCTCGTCGATCGCCTCCTCAAGGACCTCAACCGCGACCTGGTGAAGTTCAGCGATATCACCGTCGCTGCGATCAAGGCGCGCTATGACAAGAACATCAGCAAGTACAATGCGCCAGCCAAGGTGCGGGCGGTACAGATCGTGCTCAAGACTGAAGCCGAGGCGCAAAAGCTTATCCCGCAGCTGAAGAAGATTCGCGGGATGCGGGAGCTCGCGCCGCTTGTGGCCAAGCACAGCGTTGACGCCGAGACGAAGAAGAAGGGCGGGGATCTGGGCTTCTTCGCCCAGGACGACAAGGCTCTCCCGCCAGAGGTGGTAGCCGCAGCTTTCGCTATTCCTAAGGTGACCGGGGTGGCTGGGCCACTGAAGGTCTCGGGGGGCTTCGCCCTCTTGGTGAAGGTCGCCACGCAGCCAGCGCGCAACCGGCCCCTTGCCGCCGTACGAGACGAGATCAAGAACCTGCTCTTCAAGGAGCTGCGCTTCAAGGCCGTCAAGGGTTACGCCGACAAGCTCAAAGAGAAGGCCAAGGTCGAGATCTTCGCCAAGGAGATCAGCAAGGTGCGCGTGAAGGCTCATAACGAGGTCAAAGTCCCAGCGGGTACATCGACCCCATTCAAAAAGAAGATGGGAGGCACGCGATGAGGGGTATGGTTTTCGTGCTGGGGGTCTGTTTCTTTGCCCCTGTGGCACACGCGGAGGTGGTGGAGCGGGTTGTGGCTGTGGTGGGCAAAGACATCGTTTTGCTCAGCGACCTAGAGGAGCGGCTCGTGCCGCTTCGGCGTCAGCTTCAACGTTTGCCTAAGGGTCAGCGCGCCGGGCGGCTCAAGCAGTTTCGTCGCCAGGCCTTGGAGCAGATGGTGCATCAGAAGCTGATCGAGGTCGAGGCTCGGCGGCTGAAGGTCAGGGTCACCGAGCGCGAGCTGAAGCGCGCGGTGGAAGACGTGATGCAGAAGAATAAGCTCAGCAAGGAGCAGCTGCAGGAGGCTCTCAAGGCAGAGGGCAAGACCTTGGCCGATTACAAGGAGCAGATGCTCGGTCCTCAGCTCCTGCGCTTCAAAGTGATCAATATGCAGGTGCGGCCACGGGTGTCGGTGAGCGAAGATGAGATCAAATCTCTCTATCAGAAGAACCTGCGTTCGTTGGGCGTGGAGGCCAAAGTGCGTGCTCGCCATATCTTCGTCAGCCTGCCCGCCAACGCCAAAGCCGCGGTGGTGGCCGAGCGAAAAAAGCAAGCGTCGGCGCTTCTGGTGCAGCTGAAGAAAGGTGCTGACTTCGCGAAGTTGGCGAAGGAGAAATCTCAGGACTCTGTGACGAAGGCCGATGGTGGTGACCTTGGCTATTTCGGACGTGGCACGTTGCCGTCGGCTATCGAGGACGTGGTCTTCGCAGCGAAGAAGGGCGCCTTGCTCGGCCCCCTGCGTACAGAGCGTGGTTTTCACCTGATAGAGCTCACAGACCGAAAAGAGTCCTCAGCTCGCCCCTACAAAGAGGTGCGTCGCCAGCTGCGGGCTCAGCTGATGGGTGAGAAGATGGAGAAGACGACCAAGTCTTGGCTTGCAGAGGTACGCAAGCGCTCTCATGTTGAGGTGCGGCTCTAAGCACTCACAGAAGATTCGAATACCATCGAAACCCTCGGAATTCTGAGGGGTGTCTTGTGCCAACCACGGATTTGATTCAGAGCAGACGTGCTAAGGTGCGGAAAAGACTAACCCGTCCGCCTCTTCCTTGCTTGGCATGAGTCCTGCTGCAAAGAGGCTCAACCCGGGGATCTCCACCCCGCAGGAGCTGCGAATGACCAAGAAGCGTTTTCGCCCCCAAGTTGAGCCTCAGAAGAACAAGCCCGCTGATTATCCTACCCTCGATCAAGTCGAGACAGACCGCCGGGGTTTCCTTTCACGCTTGGGCCTGGCGGTGCTGGGCGCTGGAACTCTGGGTGCAGGCCTCGCGGCCTGTGGCGGTGAGCGCGTCGTGGGGACCAAGGTTGACGTGGGCACCAAGGCAGACGGGGGAGCACCCGATCAATGGGAGCTAGCAGGAGCCGTCCAAGCACCCGACCAGGGACCGCCCAAGAGTGACAGCTGGGATGTCGACGGTGAGTCACCGATGCCCGATGTGGGTCCTGCGCCTGACTCATGGACCCTCGCAGGCGACGTCGAGCAGCCTGACGCTGGCACGCCGGCCCCCGATTGGTCCATCTCGGGTGGGATTCAAGCGCCTGACATGGGGACCGAGCCGGACTCCATGCAGCTCGGAGGGGTAGCGCCCATGCCTGATAGTGGTTCAGACGAGAACCCATGAAGCTGACCCTCTTCGTTAACCACGCTTGCAATCTGCGCTGCACCTACTGCTATACAGGCCGCAAATTTCAACGCGTGATGCCCCTATCCATCGCTAAGCGCGCCATCGATCTTGGGCTGGCCGAGGCTACGCTCCCTGCGATGCAGCTGGCCTTCTTTGGCGGCGAGCCCATGCTCGAGCCCGAGTTGATGGACGCCGCCGTGCGTTACGCGCGGGAGAAGGCCGCGGAGCGTGGCGCGCGCATTATCCCCACGGTGGCGACCAACGGGACGCTCCTTGGAACAAAGCGCCTCGCGCTGCTCAAGGAGCATGGCTTCGGCGTGCAGGTCTCGGTGGATGGCGGCCAGTTAGCCCAGGACGCCACGCGTCGCTTCCGCAACGGTCACTCGAGTTTTGCCCGTGTGGCCAAAAATCTCAAAGAGCTGCTGGCCGCGGGCTTCGCTGTGCGCGTGGTGGCGGTGGTGGACCCACAGAACGCCGAGCACCTCGCCGATAGTTTCGATCGTCTCTACGAGCTGGGTGTGCGGCATTTGCAGTTTTCTCCCAACTACAACGGCGCCTGGGATGACGCAGCCTGTGAGAGATTGGAGCGTGCCCTGGGCGAGCTGGGCGACCGCTATATCACGCGCTTTCGCGCAGGCGAGAATACGCGGCTCGACCCCCTCTCGGGAAAGATCGTCACGCACCTGACCAAGGGTTACGAGCAGCGCTTTGTCTGCAAATTCGGTCAGCAGGAGCTGGCTGTGGCACCCACGGGGCGTATTTATCCCTGTGACCGTTTGGTGGCCGAGGATGATGACGACGCGATCTGTCTCGGCGATTTGGATCGCGGCATCGACGAGGAGAAGCGTAGGGCGCTGGTGGCGCGCAAGAACGCGCCCGACGCCGAATGCGAAGCCTGCGAGCTGCGCAAACGCTGCATGCATTGGTGTGGCTGCGCGAACTATGAGACCACAGGGGACGTGGGGGGGACCTCACCCATCGTCTGCTATTTCGAGCGTGCTTTCATCGCCGAGGCCGACCGTATCGCCAACGCGTTGTACGAGGAGGGAAACCCCACCTTCATCAAGCGCTTCTACGGCGCGCAGCTGAGCAAGCCTACCTCTTGAGTGGTTAGCCTCCAGCCCATCAGCAGACTACTTTGGGTGGTTTGCAGGTATTCTGACCCGTGTTGCATGAGTCTTCCGTGCAAGGGTCACCATCATCACAGTCTGCGTGCGTACGGCAGCAACCGCTGATCCAGAGGTTTTCACAGCGGTTGTCCTGACAGCCATCGCGGGTGCAGAGGTTGCCATCATTGCATTGGGTGGCGGTGGTGCAGCATCCAGTCACCGGGGTGGGTGCGCAGCCACCCGCGGTACAACTATTCATCAAGCAGGGGTCATTGTTGGGAGGGCAGGGGCCGCCTGTATTGCCGCACACACACTCACCGTCAACGCAAACGTTCGTGTCGGGACGGTCACTGCAGCGTGTGCCGCAGTCGCCGCAGTTGTTGGCATCTGTCTGCACGTCTTTGCAGCCTGTGAAGCAGCAGTCCTGCGTGGCAGTGCATTCACCTTGCCCATCGTCTGTGAGGCCATCGCTGCAGTTGTCGTCGATCTGGTTGCAGAATTCCGCCTGGGAGGGGAAGACGTCGACGTTGGCGGGCGCGCAGTCGCCGCAGCCCGCGTAGCGAGGGTCGAGATCAACACGCGCGTTACCCCTCGTACAGCCGCTGCAAGCCAGATAACCATCGCCATCACCTGTGGGGGGCGCATCCCTCTCATGGGGGGGAAGCGTTCCATCACAATCGTCGTCTTTGCCATTGCAAGCCTCGGGCATGGGAAGGTCGGCTGGGGCTCCGTCTGCCTGGGCGCAAACCCAATAGGGGTTGAACTCTGGTTGTTGGGCTTGCACCAACGCCAAGTTGGCGACAGGGCGGCTGAAGTCGCAGCCCATCACCTGACCTGGGGTGCAGCTCCCCCGGGCCACACCACAGGCGAGGCCGCGCTCCGCGAGGTTGAGCCCCTCTGGATCGTCCGGGCGCCCATTGCAGTCTAGGTCTTCATCGGTACAGCGCTCCAAAGTGGGCTGACCAGCGCCAACACAACGCGGGGAGCTTGCATCTGGCGAAAGCTCTTCTCCCGTGCAGGCATCGCGGTCTCCATCCTCATCGAGCACACCAGCATCAATGCGGCTGCAGGCGCATCGGCCGCGGGTCTTGCCACACTCGCCATCATTGTCGTCGGTGCAGCTGAGCGTGGGCCCCATGGCTTGCCCGAGGTGGTCAGGGTTTCCCTCGTCCACCA
>JAFCZD010000085.1 GCA_019314525.1 Deltaproteobacteria bacterium | reverse complement strand
GAGACCCAGCGAGCCATCTGGTAGTCGAGGGGTTCGAGCCTCACCTTGACGCCATATTCATTTTCGAGGCGAAACTTTGTCACCTCCATCTGCAGCACGCCCACCGCGCCAAGGATCATTTCTCCCGCGAGACCCCGGGGAGGAACATAGAGTTGAACCGTACCCTCCTGGGCGAGCTGCTCGATACCACGAGAGAGTTGCTTGCGGCGCATGGGATCGAGGGACACAAGCCGAGAAAAGTGTTCGGGAGCAAAGCTTGGGATCTTTTCAAACTCGAAGGTTGATCCCTCGGTGAGGGTATCGCCGATCTGAAAGATGCCCGTGTCGAAGACACCGATGATGTCGCCAGCAAACGCCTCCTCCACCAGGTTCCGCTCCTGCGCCAGGAAGAGCGTTGGGTTGGCGAGCCGCATATCTCGTCCTGTGCGCACGTGATGGACCTTCATGCCACGCTCGAAGCACCCCGAGCAGATACGGACGAAGGCCAGCCTGTCGCGGTGCGCTCGGTTCATATTTGCTTGAATCTTGAAGATAAGACCACTGAACTCAGAGTTTGTGGCCGAGATGGTGCCGCTGTTGGCCTGGCGTGGACCAGGCGGCGGCATGAGCTCGCAGAAGCTCTCCAAGAACGCCTCGAGACCGAAGTTGTTGATGGCGCTCCCAAAGAACATGGGCGAAATTTCACCGGCGGCGAAGCGCTCTCGATCAAATTCATCGCCCGCGATGTCCAGCAACTCCACGTCCTCTTGAAGTTGGTTGTAGCCGGCCTCATCAAGCTCTTCGCGCAGCATGGGGTCGTCGACACCGGAGATTTTGAAGGGGGCGACGTCTCCGCCACGGGTTTGACGCGAGTTCGTCGCGCTGTCGCTGAAGAGGTATACCTGCCTGGCGAGCCGGTGGTAGATGCCGCGGAAGACTCCAGAGCGAAAAACTGGCCAGGTGATGGGGAACACACCAATGCCAAGGAGGCTCTCCACCTCTCCCACCAGCTCGAAGGGGTCACGGCCAGGGCGGTCCATCTTGTTCACGAAGGTGAAGATCGGAATCGACCGATGTTTGCACACCCGGAAGAGCTTCTGCGTTTGTGATTCGACGCCTTTGGCGGAATCGAGCAGCATCACGGCGCCATCCACGGCGTGCAGCGTGCGGTAGGTGTCCTCGCTGAAGTCGGCATGACCGGGGGTGTCGAGGAGGTTGATCTGCAGGCCATCGTAGGGGAACTGCATCACGCTCGTGGTGATAGAGATGCCACGCTCGCGTTCCATCTCCATCCAATCGCTCACGGCGTTGGCTCGCCCACGTTTGGCTTTGACGGCTCCTGCCAGCTGAATAACCCCGCCAAAAAGAAGGAGTTTTTCGGTGAGCGTCGTCTTGCCGGCGTCTGGGTGCGAGATGATCGCAAAGGTGCGCCGGCGGTTGATCTCGCGTTGAAGATGATTGATGTCAGTCATGGGGTCGCGCTTGTAAGAGTTCGCCGCATGGCCGTCAAGTAATACGCTTTTGGGTCGCAGCGAAAGCAGCGTATACTGCTTGCGGTGACGCGCATCTAAGGCGCGGTTAGGGCGCCTGGGGAGGGGAGCGATGGACACGCTTGGAGCTGGCACTGTCCGAGACGATCTTCACGTCATCCTCGCGAGTTTTGGTGATGGTGTGGTGGGTGTTGACACCGCACGTCGTGTGACCCACCTCAACTCGGTGGCTGAGTCGTTGACGGGGTGGATGGAGCGGGAGGCTCTTGGGCAACCTCTCGATATGATTTTTCAGGTCAGCGAAGAGAGAGGTCGGCGTCTTCTGGATCCTGTGGCAGAGGTGCTCGCCACAGGGCGGGTGGTGGGGGCAACCAACCACAAGATTCTCATCGCCAAGGACGGCGTCGAGCGGGCCATCGCGGAGAGCGCGATGCCCACACGTGATAAATCTGGACACGTGGTGGGCGCGGTCTTGATCTTTCGTGATCAGACCGCCGAGCGCCAAGTCGAGGAGGCCCTCCGAGAGACGCGGGATTACCTCAATAACCTGCTCGAGTATGCCAACGCTCCGGTGATCGTGTGGGACCCTGCCTTTCGGATTACCCGGTTTAACCGGGCTTTCGAGCGATTGACGGGTCGCAGCGCCAGAGAGACCCTTGGAAAGACCTTGGACATCCTTTTCCCGGCCGATGGGCGCGAAAAGGCGATGGCGCACATCCGCCATGCGACAGCGGGGGAGCGCTGGGAGACGGTGGAGATTCCCATTGTCCATGTCAGCGGCGCTGTACGTACGGTCCTGTGGAACTCAGCGTCGCTCTTTGCCGAGGACGAGTCGACGGTCATCGCAACTATCGCCCAGGGCCAGGACATCACCGAGCGTAAGCGTTCAGAGGAGCTGCTGCGGCAGCGCGTTAAAGAACTCACCTGTTTGCAACGGATCAGCAAGACCATCCATCGCGAAGGCATCAGGACGATGGAGATTCTGGAGGAGTCTGTGTGCGCCCTCTCGGTCTCTTGGCTGCACCCAGAGAGCACCGTCGCTCGGATTCGCATTGGAGACGAGGTGCGAAGCACAGGTGACGTCGCTCTGTGTGTGGCAACGCAGGTGGCGCAGATTCGGGTCGCGGGGAAGAACTCTGGAACCGTGGAGGTTGGGTACCTGGACGAACAACCCGAGGCTGACGAGGGGCCCTTCCTGCGCGAGGAGCGCAACCTGATCGACGCGGTCGCAGGGCTCTTGGGCAACGCCTTGACACGATTTGACCACGAGCAGGCGCTCATGCGGGAGCGAGAGACGCTGAAGACGGTCATCGACGCCATTGATGATGGGATCTATGTGGCGGACCCCGAGAGCTATGAGGTCATCCACGTTAACGCGACTTTCAAGAAGATGCGTGGTGACAATCTCGTCGGAAAGAAGTGCTACGAGGCCCTTCGGGGCAAAGATGCCCCCTGTTCCTTTTGCACCAATAACAAGATTTTTGGTGAGCCCCTGGGAGCTACCTATGTTTGGGAGCTTGAGGATGAGGTCACCAAGGACTGGTACCGGTGCTCCGACAAGGCCATTCGATGGATCGATGGCAGGATGGCTCACTTTCAGCTCGCAAGCGACATCACGGCAAGAAAGCGCGCCGAGGAGACTCTGAAAGAGCTCAACGACAACCTCGCTCGCTCCAACAAAGAACTCGAACAATTCGCCTACGTCGCCTCGCACGATCTGCAGGAACCTCTGCGAATGGTCGCGAGCTACACGCAGCTGCTTTCTCAGCGCTACCAGGGCCAGCTCGATGACAAAGCGGATAAGTACATCGCCTACGCTGTTGAGGGTGCTACGCGCATGCAAGGGCTGATCAACGATTTGCTCGATTTCTCTCGGGTGGGTACGCGTGGGGAGCCCTTGGAACCCACGGATAGCGGTGTGGTGCTTGCGGAGATCCTTCGTGGCCTCGAGACGGCCATCACTGAGACCAGCGCGGAGATCACGGTAACTGACTTGCCGATGGTTATGGCTGATCCGATCCAGCTTGGGCAGGTCTTTCAGAACCTCATTGCCAACGCCATCAAATTTCGCGGCGAGGCGCCGCCGAAAGTCGAGGTCACAGCTAAGCCTCAGGGCGAGAGTTGGGAGATCTGTGTGAGGGACCAGGGCATTGGCATCGAGCCCCAATTTCACAAACGCATCTTCGACGTATTCCAGCGGCTCCATGCGCGCGGCAAGTATTCGGGCAGCGGCATTGGCCTCTCCATCGTCAAAAAGATCGTGGAACGTCATGGGGGGCGCATTGAGGTTGAGTCAGCGGCGGGGGAGGGCACCCGCTTTGCGTTCACCATCCCTGCGGTGGGCAATAGAGGGGCTCAAGAGCATGCGTGACAAGATCCAGATTCTGCTGATTGAGGACAACCCCGCCGATGCTGATCTGACCCGGGAGAACCTGGAGGTCTCCAAGAGCCCCCATGAGCTTCATGTGGTCGTCGATGGTATGGATGCCATGGCTTTTTTGCGCAAAGAGGGGCAGTACGATCTTGCTCGACCTCAACCTTCCTCGCAAAGATGGCCGAGAGGTGTTGGCGGACGTGAAGAGCGATGAGTCTCTGCGGAGCATCCCCGTGGTGGTGTGGACCTCATCGCGGGCTGAGGAGGATGTCACAACATCCTACGAACTCCAGGCCAGCGCCTTTGTGACCAAGCCTGTAGACCTCGATGGCTTCAAGAAGATTATCCACGGCATCGAGAGCTTCTGGCTCTCCGTCGTACGCTTTCCACCGGAGAAATAGGACTATGCAACCTCACACCCCGTTGAGTGTCGATGTACTCTTAGTGGAGGATAATCCTGGAGATCGAGATCTCGTCAGCGAGTATCTCGAACAGGTCGGAGGCTCATTTCGCTTGGACTACGCGGGCAGCCTGAGCGAGGCCCTCGATAAGCTGGACGCGAGCGAATTCGATGCTGTGCTCTTGGACCTTGGGTTGCCTGATAGCGTCGGGCTGGACACGTTCACGCGCATTCATATCAACAAACCCGATGTGCCCTTTATCGTCATTACTGGGTTGGACGATGAGCGCGTTGGCATTGAGGCGGTGAGGGGCGGCGCACAGGACTACCTGGTGAAGAAGCATCTCGACCCCTGGGTGGTGGCTCGGGCGATCAGGTATGCCATTGAGCGCCACGAGGCGGCGCTAAAGATCGAGCATCTCAATCAGGTGCTCCAAGCAGTTCGGCGGGTCAACCAGCTCATCGTGCGTGAGAAGGACCCTGGCAAGTTGGTATCGCAGGCCTGCGAGATCCTCATTGAGACTTACGGCTACAGCGGCGCATGGATCGCCCTCGGCGACTGTACTCGCACATCATCGAGCCTCGACCAGGCGGGCTGGGGAGATCACCTCGAACCTTTAGGTCGCAATTTGTTGGAAGGCGAGTGTCCTCAATGCAGGGCGTTGGCCCTCAAGGCGCCAGATCGGCTGGTGGTGCTCGACCCCGCTGTGTCCTGCACAGACTGCGCTCTTGGGCGCTGCCATGGGCATGAACAGGTTGTCGTGACGATGTTGTGTCATGACGATATCGAATTGGGCATGATGGCCGTGTCGTTGTGCAATCAGAAGACCATAGACAGCGAGGAGAAGGCGCTGTTACTCGAGATCGCCCGCGACATCGCGTTTGCGCTGCAGAATATCGAGATCGAGCGTCAACGTCAGCGTGACGCCGCTGAGCGCAAGCAGATCCACGCCAACCTTGCCCAATCGGATAGGCTCGCCAGCATGGGGCTGCTCGCCGCTGGTGTGGCGCATGAGATCAACAACCCCTTGGCCTTCATGCTCTACAACCTAGAGAGCCTCTCTGAGGAGCTGCCCGAGCTGATTGACTCTATGAGGCGCTGCTATGGGGCGCTCAGAGACGAAGTGGGAGAGGTGCCGCTCCAGCTGCTCGTTGGGCGCGCCTTCAACCCCGCGAAGTTTGACGATGTGATCGAGCGGCTGGCGGATACAGCCACTGGTGCAGACCGCATCAAGATCATTGCCCGCAGCCTTGGAACGTTTTCTCGAGTTGAGCGGGGCGAGGTATCTGAAGTCGATCTGCGCTATGCCATTGAGTGTGCCATCAACATGGCCTGCAACGAGATCAAATACAGGGCACGCTTGGTGGAAAATCATGGTCAGCTGCCTCATATCATGGCTTCTAATGGGCGGATTTCTCAGGTCTTCTTGAACCTCCTTATCAACGCCGCCCACGCCATCGACGAAGGCAATGTGGAGGATAACGAGATTAGGATCCGAACCTGGGCGGAGGGCGATCAGGTCTTTGCTGAGGTGAGCGACACCGGCAGGGGGATCCCCTCAGAGCATCTGCGCAAGCTCTTTGAGCCCTTCTTCACCACCAAGGAGGTGGGCGTGGGCTCTGGACTCGGCCTCGCCATTTGTCGCAACATTGTGCGGGAGTTCGGCGGAGAGATCGACGTAGAGAGCGAGGTGGGGCGTGGCTCGCGATTTACTATCCGCTTGCCGGTGGGAAGAGAGGAGGCGCTGCCTCCTGTCGCTGAGGTCACCCCGGAGCCTGCGACGGAGCCAGCGCCAGCGTTGGCGCCTCGCGGTCGAATTCTGGTGGTAGATGACGAAACGGGTATTCGGTCCGCCATCAAGTCGATCCTTCGTGATCACGAGGTGATCGAGGCGTCGTCGGGTGAAGCAGGAAAGGCTCTCTTACTCGGGGATCAAAATTTCGATGTCATCCTCTGTGACATGATGATGCCTGGGATGTCGGGAGTAGACCTGCACATGTGGTTGAGCGCTGAGAATGAAACGCTGGCGAATCGCATGGTCTTCATCACGGGGGGCGCTTTTACGCCAAGAACTCGGGAGTATTTGAGTGAAGTCGGGAATCGAGTCGTAGAGAAACCCTTCGACGTTGCTGGCCTGAAAAAGCTGGTGACTGATGGTGTGAGGGAGGTCAAAGCCTAAAGAGGTAGCCCCCCAATGCCCCGGGCATGCACGGCCGACACCTGTTCTTCGCTCAGCACGCGATCCCAGATCGCCAACTCGTCAAGGGCGCCGGTGTAGTAGCCAGCTCCATCACCAATGCAGGCATCCCCCTGGGAGCTGACACGCGCGCCAAAGGCGAGATGCGCTGTCCCGTCTTTGAGGTCGAAGGGGAAGATGCCCAGAGCGGCGGGCGAGACGACTTCTTTTTGCCCAGCGATGTAGATCGACACCCGGGCTTCCGGAGCGCTGTCTTGGGCGCCATCGTAGGTCATGACGACGTGGTGCCACGTCCCTGCGGCGACAGCCGTGGTGCTTCGATGCAGCTTTGGGTTTCCCGCTATCGCTGTCTGGTAGGTGAATGAGACGATGCCGTTATCCATCAGCGCGCTGTGGAGCATGCGCTGCTCCTCTACAGGCTCGCAGGCGCTGTCACCATTCTTCGTGAGCAGCGCCTGGGTGCTGCCCAATGCCGTGGGCTTGAACCAGAAGGCGACGCTGAAGGCCTTGTCGGGGCCAGCGAAGGTTGCATCGAGCACATCACCGAAGTCGACGAAATCGCCATCACCATCAAGGCTCACCCCTTGGCCAGCGACGCCCTCGGCGCCGCTCGTCGCACCAACGAGGGTTCCTATGGGGCCGGTGATGACGAGATTGGCGACGGAGGCACCCTTGATGTCCACATCATCAAAGGTCCAATGCGAAAGAGGAGCTGGGTAGCCGGCAGGGGCCATGTCGGGGGTGGTGTGATCGACGCCACGATCTGTGGCCACGTCCACAATGGGGGAGGTGTCTACGGCGCCGGTACCCTCAAGAGCTGCATCCTCAAGAGCCGCATCCTCAAGAGCCGGAGAGTCATCGTCGCTGCAGGCAGAGAGGCCAAACGTGGTGAGAAGGCAAACGATAGCAATAGGCGCGGAGATCTGGGACATGGCGGGGCCTCGATGATGTATCTTGGTCATTGCGAGTTTCTATCTCAGGCTAAAATGAAAGGGCAAAGCGGCCAACGCCGCCAACCCAGATGCCGCTGAGCAGCACCTCATCATCACCGTTTACCCCACCTGCGACCGTGGGGAAAGTCACGCCGGTTTCCAGCGCCAGAGCGACGCGAAGTCGTTTGCTCGACCAGGCTAGCCCAACGCCGGTCATGGCTTCTCCTGAGGCCCCCTCTGCGTGGGTCGCTAGCACCGAGGCATCAGACGCTTCGCCCGCGAGGCGCGTGTAGAGCGCACCGAAAGCTGCCTCGGCTTCGAACGTGAGCGCTTGGGTGATCCTGAGGGAGAACGCCGCCCCCACAGCACCACCGAAGAGCAACGCGTTGACGTGCCCCGGGGTGCGGGAAGCGCGACCGGACTCGGCGGTGGCCTCACCAAAGAGGCGCCACGATGGGAGGACCTCTCTCGCGACCCTAAGCCGAGCGCGCCAGAGCCAGAAGGGGCGCGCAAGTTGGCGAGCGCGTCCACCCACACCCACACCAACAGACCACTGGGTGGGCTGAGGCTCGATCCGCGCTTGCAGCGCGTTGCGGATGGTCTGCTGGGCTCCTGCGAGTTCCGGGCTTTGGGCGGTGTTCTCTCGTGGGGGGAGCAGCAGCTCCATCCAGGATGCGACGATTAACTCTGAAGCAGCGATGGCGAGGGTGCGCTCTGAACCGACGTCTTGGCTTTGCGGCGATGGAATCGAGCGCATCACAGTTTTGCGGGTCAGGGGGTCTTGCAGGCTGATGGTCGTCTCTTTGGGGCCGCAAGTGATGGCGATGCGCGGCATGCTGCGGGTGGGGAGCTTGGCGAGGGAGAGGGTTTGCTCGAGGGTCAAGAGCTGTGAGATCTTGTCCGCGCGAATCTCCTCACAGCCGGCCAAAGTGAAGGAGACGGTGTTCGCTGCCGCGTTGAGTGGCGAAAAAAGAGCCAAGCAGAGAGACAGGCCGAAGGCGACTCTTCCTCCGTTGTTTTGGCTCTGGGAGCGGTTGTCCATATCAGCACCTCTTCGAGGCACGGAGTCTACATAGGTTTGGTGAGCAGAAACAGCCGCTAGACCTTCGCGACGGCGTGTTGATACTCTCGATCTAGCGTCACGAGCATCGCGTCGATGCTGTCGAGGTCTTCAGGGGCGACAGCACCAAGCCAGAGGTCCACACCAAACGTATCTCCAATGAAAGTGACGAGATCGGCGAAGTCCAACGAATCGAGGATGCCTGATGTGAAGATCGGTTGCGCTCTGTCGGGCGATGTCTGGGCCAAGATGGAAGACTTTTCCCGCAGATAGTCCTCAAGGAGCCGCGCTTGCTCTTCTGGCTCTGGACGTTCGACCTTTTGGCTCTGCTGGCGCCTTTTTCTACGAAAGAACACTCTGTTCTCCTTGCGTTTGCATGAAGTGTTTACGGTTTGCGGGCCGCGAGATTTTTCCCGATGACGACTTGAGCAGCACGCGGTGCGGCAGGAGGCGGACCTCCTTTGCCACGCACTCGAGTTCAGCGTGGATGACGCGGGCGATCTCCAGCCGAATGGCCGTCAACCTATCGTTCTCCTCTTCTGTGCGCACTTCGGCCATCACCACGAGCTGCTCTGTGCCTGAGGCTTCGTCGTAGACGCCAAAGGCGACGACGCGCCCTGGGTGCACGCCTTCGACCTCGGAGACGAGCTCCTCGACATCTTGGGGGTAGATGTTCTTCCCCGCGATGATCACCATGTCCTTTTTGCGCCCTGTCACAAAGAGCTGCCCCTCGGCGAGATAGCCCAGGTCTCCAGTGAAATACCACCCATTCTCCAAAGCCTTGGCGGTGAGGTCGGCTTGGTCGTAGTAGCCCTCGAGCATGGAGTCGCTGCGGATGGCGATTTCACCGACGTGTCGTGGCGGTCGATCGCAACGTTGATCATTGACGATGCGCACCTCATTGCCCGCAATACAGCTGCCTGAGGAGACCACTTCGCGCGTTCGCCGTGTCTTCGAGTTGGGCGCAATGGCGATGTGGTCTTCCAAGAAACGATCGAGGTCGATGTGCTCACGTTGAGCGGGACCGTCGATTCCTCCCTGGGTGATGGCAAAGGTGTTTTCTGCCATAGCGTAGCAGGTGCAGAGCGCCTCGGCTCGTAGTCCATGGCTGGAAAAACGCTCAAAAAAGACATCATGGCTGCGCGGGCTGATGGGCTCGGCGCAGTTGATGAAGGCGCGCATGGAGTCGAGCCGTAGATTCGCGCCCCGTCGGGGAGAGACCCGTTTGGCGAGGAAGTTGTACGCAAAGTTTGGTAACCAGCAGAGCGTGGAGCGCTCTGCGTCGATGATCTCGAGCAGCCATGTTGGATTCATGACCCAATGAAAAGGCGAGACCATCGTCACCGGGACGCCGCAAACCATGGGCAGGAGCATGCACGCGATGAGGCCCATATCGTGATAGAGCGGCAACCAGCTGGCGATGCGGTCATCGTGGCGCAGGTCCAGGGCCGAGGCGTAGCTCGTGAGCTGGGCGACGATGGCCCGGTTGGAGAGCACAATGCCCTTCTTCAGCCCTGTGGTGCCAGATGAGTGCTGGAGCACGGCGGATTCGTCCACCCTCGCCGGCTGAAGATCATCGGCTTCGGCCATGTGCGTCGCGTCCTTGGCGTTGATGAGCACGAGGGTGTCTTGAAGCAGGGGCATCTCAGCGAGGTTCTCCAAGGTGCGTCCATCGCTGAGTAGAAAGCGCGTGGCGCAGCTCTTGAGCAGCAAGGGGAGCGTTTTTTCGTAGTGTTCTTTTGGCACCTTCGGCGATGGGAAGGCAAAGAGCGAAGGGATGGCACCGATGAGCTGTGCGCCAAGGAACGCCCCAAAGACCTCTGGGCCATGCTCAAGCACGATCACCACCACCTGCTGGCGTTTCACCCCGGCGCTGCACAACAGGCTGGCGAAGCGACGCGCGCTGCGCCAGAGGTCGTCGTAGGTGAGCTCCACTGCGTCACGTTGAGGGAAGCACAAACGCGCGAAGAGTCGTTTGGGGTTGTCTTCGTAGATGGCGCGCACGCTCTCTACGATGGTTTTGGCGCGAGGGCTCTCCATGAAAACGCTCCTTCTAGACTGAAGAGGCTGGCACGGAGGTGGAGCGGCTCAGTTTTTTTGAGCCGAACCTGGGCTGGGGGAGGCACTTGAAGGCGATATGAGGCCAACTCTTTTGTTCATGGGGTCCGCGTCGAGTCGAGGCATGAGCCTCTTGGGGCTCCTTCTCCTTTGGGGATGCGGGGGGGACCTCTCGGCGGCGAGCGGCACGAAGCCAACCCCGCTGGCGGTAGAAGCGCATGTCTTGAAGCTGGAGAAGCGCCGCCCAGAGACGCGTGTGGTCGCCGAACTCAAGCCCTATCGCAGGGCTCTACTGCGGGCGCGCATCGTCGGCAGGGTGAAAAAGGTCGCCGTTCGCCTCGGGCAGCGGGTCCGGGCCAGGGCGACCCTGCTCGAGTTGGCGGACCAGGCACTGGGATTACGCCTCTCCGCCGCCCGGGACCGGCGTCGCGGCGCAGCGGCGAGCACGTGGCGCGCACGTCGACAATGGCGCCGGATCCGCAAGCTCGTCCGCATGGGGGCCCTCCCTCGTGTACAACTCGATCGGGCTACCAGCGCCCTGCGCCAAGCTCGCGCCGGCTGGAGAGCCCAAGGCGCAGAGCTGGCAGCTGCCGGATCCGAGCGCAAGCTTCACGCTCCCTTCAGCGGTTGGGTTGCCGATATTCTCGTAAGCCCAGGGGATGAGGTCAATATCGGGCAACCTCTGGTGAAAGTGGTGGACACAAAAAGGCTGCGGGCGCGTGTGGGAGTGTCGGCGCAGCAGGCGGCGGGCATGCGCCGTGGGGATCGCTTCACGTTGCGAGTTGCTCGCCGGGAAGCGTCAGGGCTCACAAGCCAGCGTTATACGGGCACGGTGGTCGCCGTGGGAGTGGCCGTAGACTCTCGTTCACGGCGAGTGCCAGTGGATTTGGAGGTCATGGGGGGGAGCGAGGGACCCCCAGCCGGTGCCCTCGCAGAGGCCACCCTCTTCGTGGGCGATGTGCAAGATGTGCTGCTGATACCGGAACAATCCATCGTCTATCGCTTCGACCTGCCCTATGTCTTCGTCGTGCACGAAGGTTGTGCACAGCGCCGACGCGTGGAGCCCAGTGGCCGGCGCTGGGGGCAGCAGGTAGAGGTGCGTAAGGGGATCGCGCCAGGGGAACTTCTGGTGGTGGCGGGTCAACATCGCCTGGCCGCTGGTGCCCTTGTCACTCTCGTGGAGCCCGAGAAAAGCGCTGCCCCATGACACGTTTCTTCATCCGCCAACCGCTGCTCGTGAACTTGTTGATGCTGGGTGTGCTCGGTGGCGGTGCCTATCTCTACAAACTCAACGTCAAGGAGCATCTCCCCACTATCGCCGCGCCTGCCGCCTGGATCGCCGTTCAGGACATTGGAACCCCTGTCCAAGATATGGAAGACCTGGTGACCACCCCTCTGGAGGCGGCCCTCAACGGGGTCGTCGGTGTGGACAAGACTCGGTCCAAGACGTCCGAGGGGAGGGTGTTGATCCGGATCAACTTTGATCCAGCCCTGGACGACTTCGATAAGGCGCTCGCGGATGCGCAAGCTGCGGTGCAGCGCGTTCGCTTGCCGCGTCATCTTCCCATGCCGCGAGTGGAGCAAATCCAAGTGGCCACGCCGGCGTTGACCATCGTCTTGTATGGAGCGGAGGAGACGGCAGAGGAGCGGTGGGCGCTTGGGGAGGTTGCCAAGGTGCTCCAACGCAAGTTGAGGGCCCTGACGGATGTGGGCGACATCAAGGTCTCGGGCTCACACAAACACGAACTGCAGATTCGTCTCGATCCGAAGCGATTGCGCGCCCAACGGTTGACGTTGCGTGAGGTCACTCATGCCTTGGCCCAGCGCCGAAGCACCATGCCCGGCGGGAGCTATACGCGGGGGGGCGAGGAAGTGGCCGTACGCACGCTGAACCGCCTGAAGTCCCTTGAAGAGCTGCGCCAGGTGGTGGTGCGGCGTCAACCCGGCAGCGAGCCTATCCGCCTCGGCGACCTGGGGCAGGTGAAGCGGGGAGTGGCCAAAGCCCAACGCCTGGCGTCTGTGGGGGGGGAGTCAGCGATCGTCTTCTCAGTAGGAAAGAAGGCCGGAGGTGATGTGCTGCGTCTCGACCACCAGGTGAGGGATGTGCTGCAGCGGATGCGTCCCTCGCTGCCAAAGCCCATGGCCATGGAGATCCTCGGCAGCGCCGCGCCACAGGTCGAGAGGGGACTGAGCACCCTCTTTTCCAATGGATTGATTGGGTTTGCCCTGGTGCTTTGTGTGCTCTGGCTCTTTATCGGCGCCCGCAGCGCCTTGATCGCCGCCTGTGGCATTCCAGTGGCCGTTTTGGGCTCATTTGTCGCGATGAAGCTCATGGGCATCAGCGTGAGCAGCCTCTCGCTCTTCGCGCTGATCCTCTGTCTTGGTCTGGTGGTGGATGACGCCATCGTGATCGTCGAGAATATCTATCGTCATATGCGCCAGGGTTTGGCGCCCACGCAGGCCGCCATTGTGGGCACGCGTGAGGTGATGTGGCCGGTGATTTCATCCACCCTAACGACCCTCGCCGCGTTCCTACCCCTCCTGCTGATGACGGGCGTTATCGGGCAGTTTTTTTCGATTATCCCCAAGGTCGTGGCAGCCGCGCTCTTGGTTTCCCTCTTGGAAGCCTTGATCATCTTGCCGTCACATATGGCAGATTTTGCGCGCTTGCCACCGCAGACCCGCCAACAACGGGGAAGGTTTCGCCTGGAGCGCTGGCTTCGAGTTTATGAACGCGTGCTTCGTGCAGTCCTGCGACGTCCCACGGTGGTTGTTACGTTGGCGCTGCTCCTGGTCTTGGGACTCGGCGCCGCAGCTTTGGCTACTAAAGACGTGGTGCTCTTCGCCGAGGACGACATCGAGCGCATCGACGTGCGTGTGCGCATGCCCCATGGCACCGCCCTCGACAAGACCATGGCCTTCTTGCAGCGTGTCGAGGCCCAGTCTCGGGGGCTGCTCACCGAGAGCGCCCTGGGCATGGTCACCCAAGCTGGATGGATGCGCACCGAGAGCTGGACCGAGGATGGCAAGCATCTTGGCATGGTGGAGGTCTTCCTGAGGAAGCGCAGCGACCGATCCCGTGCAGGCCGTGAGCTGATTCAGGCGCTGGAGCGAAGCTTCCGCGGCCTCGCAGGGGCTGTCTCCATCGAGGTCAAGCCTATGACATTCACCCCACCCGTTGGAAAACCCGTGGCTGTGCGGGTCATTAGCGACGATCTGCAGCGCCTCCATCGTCTCACGCGGCAGATCCAGGGCGAGATGGCCCAGGTCCGAGGCGTAGTGGGCGTGGATCATGATCTGCACCACGGCAAAAAAGAGATCTCTCTGCGTTTGGATGAAACCCGGGCAGCAGCTCTGGGCGTCAGCCGCGAGGACTTCAGCCAGCAGGTGCGCGCAAGCTTTTCGCAGTTGGACCTCGGAGATATCTACCTTGGCGCACGGACGTTGCCTCTGAGCTTGTCCATCGCCTTGACGCCAGCGGCGGAGCAGTTGGGCCCTGAAGCGTTGCACGCGATCCTCGGCGACGGGCGCCAGGTTCCCCTCACAGAGCTGGCGCGCGTGGAGCAGGGTTGGGCTGCGCCCATTGTCTCCCATCGAGACGGAAGACGCTGTGTCACCATCAGCGCCTCTTTGTCCAGTGGACAGACCGCCGCTGGAGCGAGTCGCCTCCTGAGCGCCAGGCTCGCGCCACTGAGGGAAGCGAACCCTGACGTGGAGTTCACCATTGGCGGCGAGTGGGAGGCGACCTCTCGCTCGTTAGAGTCGCTCATGGGAGCCTTCTTCGTCGCAGCGCTGCTGATTTACATCGTGCTTTCCACCCAATTTCGTAGTGTGTGGCAGCCCGTGGTGGTGCTCCTCTCCGTGCCACTTTCGTTGATCGGTGTCCTGTTGGGCTTCTTTGTCAGCGGGCAGCCTGTGGGGCTGATTGCGCTGGTTGGGGTTGTGGGCCTAGCGGGTATCGCGGTGAACGACGCGACCCTCTTGGTGGACTTCGTCAACGTGCGTCGTCGCGATGGCATGGAGGTCGTGGAGGCGTTGGTGGCGGCGTGCCGGTTGCGCTTGCGCCCAGTCCTGCTGACCACCGTGACCACCGTCGCTGGGCTCTTACCCCTAAGCATGGGCTGGGGTGGCACAGCCAAGACCCTCGAACCGATGGCCTTGGTGATGGTCTGGGGCTTGTCGTTTTGTACAGCGCTGACCCTCTTGGTCGTGCCCACGTGCTATCTATCCCTGCACAACGCTCAACTCTGGCTCTTCCGCTCGAGCGCCAAAGTTCACAGCGAGATTCCAGACCTCGAGCTTCCCTTGGAGCAGCGGCTCACCCAAGAGGTATCTCGCCCGTCGGCTTAGTCAGCGGATCTTAGTCAGCGGGTCCTAGTCAGCGGGTCCGACGCTATTGCTGAGCCTTGCGTAGCTTGGCCGGGTGTCCGCCCCAGACTTCGCCAGGGCCGATCTTCGTAAACGCGGGTACGAAGGACATGGATTCGACCATGGCCCCTTCGCCGATGGTGACACCGGGCATGATCATGGCTCGGGCACCGATTACCACACCTTTGCCCACATGGATCGGGGCGAGGAGGAGCTCGTTCTTCGAGGTGAGCGCGTGGGGCAAGAGCAAACAATCCAGGCCCAAGAGGCTTTGATCGCCGACGCGAACGAGGAAGGGGTCGTGGATATAGCCCCCGATGACCACGAGCCCTGAGCCGACATGTGCACCCAGCATGCGATAGAGCCAGCCCCGCCACATAGGCGGAACCAGGGGCCCGAGGAGCAACAAATGGAGGTTCATGATCGTCAAAAAGCCTAAAAATTCCCACGCCCAACGACGGCGAAGCTGCGTTCCTGGCAGGTAGCGGCCGGGGCGGATGGGCACGAGCTTTCGCACCAGAGCGTGGGCCACGAGCGACACAATCCAGAAGATTGGAAAGAAGAGCAGCGCGCTCGAGAGCAGTTCGAGACCAAAGTGAGCCTGTAGGGTGAGCAAGGGCAGGAGGGTCAGGGCGATGATCAGCGCCTCGGCGAGGCTGGCGAGCACCATATAAAGCGGATGGAGGGTGCGTCGGTTCTGGCTCAGGCCGTTTGTGATTCTACGCACTTTTGGGGCGGTCACTGCTTCTGACATGCTGTCTCCTGGGCTGTATCCTGCGAAAACGGTGCACCTTTAAGTGGGCCCGCTCGCGCGAGATCGGCTCAATAAAGCGTGAGAGCACTTGGCTGAGCCGATCATGCGCCATGGGAGCACTTCATTGCAGAACGCACAGAAGGAGCGCCCCTTGAAACTTCCTCTTGCCCTCACGGCTGCGCTGACGCGCAAAAAACTCGGTCTCCACACGTTGAGCCTCGATCGCTTCGAGGTTGGCACGGCGCATACCGTGGATGACTATGAGCAGGCCTTTCAACTCGTTCACGCGGCGTACGTCTTCCAAGGTATCGAGGTGAATATTGGCGGGCAGGCCTTGAGGATGACGCCACAGCATGTGCTGGCGGAGTCGACGATTCTGCTTGCACATGAAAAGGAACGCCCCGTTGGTACTCTGACGGTGACCCTCGACTCGCCGGCACAGTTGCCCCTCGATGACGACTATCCACGGGAGCTTGCAGCTCTGCGGAAAGCGGGCGCCACGCTGGTGGAGTACGGTTCGTTGATGGTGGTGCGCCGCTGCTGGCAAAGCGGGGTCGCTCATCTGCTGAATATGACTGCCACAAACTTTGCGTCGAACCTTCTTGGTGGCACCCACGTGGTGGCGGGTATTCATCCGCGCGCGCTTCCGCTTTACGCTGGGCTCTTCGGTCTTCGGCCCATTGGCAAGGTGCGGCGTCATTCCCATCTTCACGCGCCTGTGCAAGGCATGGTGGGCGAGTTTGCGTCTATTCAGCGCTTCATGGCCAAGCATCACCGGCGACCTATGATGAGCGGGCAGCGACCCGTAGACCATTTTTTCGGAGAGCTGCCATCGTGTATCAAACGCCCACCAATTTCTTCTCTGGAGGATTTGAGGCGCTGGAAGCTGCCGCGGGAGGTCTTTCAGGAGATGTTCATTCACCGCAGCGACCACCTCAAGACGCTGGATGGACGTACACGCGCGCACCTACGTGCTGAGCGCTCCTGGAGAACCCTCGAGGTTTCGGTTTAGGTGAGAAGATTGCGCTAATTGCGCTACCCTGAGAGTTGAGCAAGATAATGGGAATGGGACGACGAGAATGACCCGCGGAGCCCAGAGAATCCTCGAAGTGCGGGCGAGCGACGATGTGCTCGTGGAGCGCATTCGCGGCGGAGACGAGCGCGCTTTCTTTGCGCTCTATTCGCGCTATGCCCGCTTTGTTGCAGGCATCGCTTACCGGTTGATCGGGGACAACAGCGAGGTAGACGATGTGGTGCAGGATACCTTCATTGCGCTGGACCGGGGTATTCATAAGCTTCAAGATCCGTCGAAGGTCAAGAGTTGGCTTGCCATCGTCGCCACCCGGGTGGTGCGTAAACGGCTCGGCAAACGCAGTCGGCGACGATGGCTGTCACGCCAGGCCGAGGAGATGGTCCCCATGCGTTCCAACCCAAATGACCAGGATCGCGTTGAGTTACTCTATCAGGCGCTGGAGAAGCTCTCACCGCGCGTGCGCGTCCCGTGGGCGATGCACCGTATCGAGGGGGCAACGCTTCCTGAGACGGCTGAGCGCTGTGGCGTGTCTTTGGCGACGGTCAAGCGCCGGATTAGCAGCGCCGCGGAGAAGCTGCGTAAGCAGCTGGGCGAGGAGTGGGTGTGATGGCAGATAAAAGTCCCTTGGCTCGCCTCGTGGGGGAGCCAGAATGGGAGACGCTTCAGGAGCGTCGCGTCTATGCGCGTATTCGGGAGAAGGTGGACGCAGGGGAGGGGCGGCGCGCATGGCCCTTGCGGATCGGTCTAGCCGTGGCGGGGGTCTGTGTGACCATCGCTGGTGTGTTGCTGGTCTTACACGTCGTTTACCAAGATGGCCCCGCCCGTGAGCCCAAGGTGATCGCCAAGCAGACGAGCAACGTCGTGGTGCCCCCTGCGCCTTTGCCTCATATGTCTCTCACCGATGGGTCGAAAATTTACCTCGCAGCTGGCGCCAAGATGCATGTGGCGCGTCAGGACTCTGAGGCTATCCACCTGGTCCAGCAGCGTGGTGAGGTGCGCTATGAGGTGAAGAAGGGCCTGTCGCGCAGCTTCGAGGTGCGGGTGGATGATGTACGGGTGCGAGTGGTGGGCACGGTCTTCACGGTGGCCGCCACCGCCGACGCCGTGCAGGTCACGGTGCGGCGGGGTCGGGTGGAGGTGGACCGTGGTGGGCGCACCTTCACCCTGGGTTCCAAAGAGCAGCTCAAGTTGCCACGTCAATTGCGGGCTGATGAAGTTACGCCCAAGCCTGCCGTAAAATCTCCAGTCAAAGAGCGCAGGCGGGTGAAAAAGAAGACGATAACCCGGGCGGACCTCCAAACCCTGCTCGCCAGGGTTGATGCGGCTCGTCGAGCTGGCGATCTTCCGCGGGCTGCCGCGTTGTTGCGAGATATTATGCGTAACCACCGGTTGGGCGCTCGCAAGCAGGCGTTGCTTTTTACCTTGGGCAAGGTCGAGCAGGGGCGTAAGCGGTTCACGGTCGCGGCTAAGATCTTCTCTCGCTGTCGAGCCGCGAACCCTGCCGGGTCCTTGGTTGAAGATGCCCTGGCCGGCGAAGCATTGGCCTTGAGCGCTGGCGGAAACGAAGCGCGTGCTCGTGCACTGGCGCAGCGTTACGCCGCACGCTACCCCGCGGGGATTCATCTCAGGCGCTTGCGCTCGCTTCTGCGCTGAGTCCCTTCTTTCTAGTTTCTACCAAGAGCTTTGTTCTGGACGAAGGCGGCCGCCCTATCAGGCGGCTTGGGTCTGTGGAGGGCTTCCAAAGGTCTGCTGGAGGAAGTCGGCGAAGTGCCGCTCACCACGCCATTGGTTGATGTCCTGGCTGA
>JAFCZD010000442.1 GCA_019314525.1 Deltaproteobacteria bacterium | reverse complement strand
CCTTGGCGACCTTGGCGACCTTGGCGACCTTGGCGACCTTGGCGACCTTGGCGACCTTGGCGACCTTGGCGACCTTGGCGACCTTGGCGACCTTGGCGACCTTGGCGACCTTGGGCCCAGTCGTGACCTCCCTGACCTCCAAACTTTCGGCCGTGGACAGCCTTTTTTCGTCATCCTTGTCCCCCTGCTCAAACCCTGGATAGGACTCATAGACATAGGGGGGGGTCTGCTCATCGTTGATCCCCTTCAGAGGGGAATCAGCCTTTGAGATGAGCTGCATGCGGCCATCCTTGAGCACAACCTCCCACTCCTCGAAACCGGTAATCTTTGGGTCTGGCACACCCTTCTCAGCGTCAGCGAGGGCAACGCTGGCTTCTTCTTGCGCCAAAACTTCCAATACCTCGTAGCTGCTCACCACCTCTGCTGGAGACATGAGTTCGGAGGAGGCGTCCACTCCATCAAAGAAGCTCTCTGACAACTCGTCCTGTAGTCTTGGGTAAGAGCCTGCCACCTCAGGGCCTGCCACCTCAGGGCCTGCCACCTCAGGGCCTGCCACCTCAGGGCCTGCCACCTCAGGGCCTGCCACCTCAGGGCCTGCCACCTCAGCCTCAGCCCTCAAGCTCTTGAGGATGTCACTCGGAATACTCGGATCGTCAGGATAGATCGAGCTGACGAACACCCCCATATCACGCTGGCCGCGATACTCCTGCGCCTGCTTGAGAAACTCCAAGATGCGCTCACCAAGATTGTTGCTGCTCGCGTAACGCTCCTCAGGGTCCTTGGCCAAGGCGCGCATGATCGTGTCATTGAACTCCCCTGGAATCCATGGGGCGAGCTCCCGCGCAGGTGTTGCGACGCCTTTGGCCACCTGCTGCAATAACTCGAGTTCGTTGGAGCTACGGAAGGGACGGGAACCGGTGAGCAACTCGTAGAGCATCACCCCCACAGAGTAGACATCGCTGCGCCGATCCGCCGGCATGCCCCGCACCTGCTCGGGCGAAATGTAGGCATACTTCCCCTTGAGCGTCCCTGCTCGAGTCAATGACGCAGCGGCCGTGGCTTTGGCCACACCAAAGTCGAGGATTTTCACCGACCCGGTGAAGGTGATCATGATGTTCTCGGGGGTGATGTCGCGATGCACCAGACCGAGGGGTTCACCTTTGTCGTCACGCTCATCGTGAGCGTATTGCAGACCCTGGCAAACAATCGCTAACGAGCGCAACACAAGCCACGGCGGGATCAGCTGACCCTTCTTGCGACACTGACGGGAGATCTGCCGCAGTGTCCGCCCTGGCACATACTCCATGGCGATGAAGTAACGCCCATCAATCTGACCAAGATCGAAGATTTGTACGATGTTGGGGTGATTGAGGCGTGCAGCCAGCAGCGCCTCATTGATGAACATGCGCACGAAGTCTGGATTTTCTGCCAGATCTGGGAGGATGGTCTTGAGGACCACCTTCTTGGCGAACCCACCAACACCACGAGAAACAGCGAGCCACACCTCAGCCATACCACCACGGGCCAAGAGCTCGTCTATCTCGTAACGCCCCAGCAAATCGCCAGACTTCAGCAACGCCTCCTCCGAACAAACCAGCGGGCACGCCCTGGAAATAGCCAGACTTGGCCAGACTTGGCCAAGACCATCTCAAAACCAGGATGCCAGTTTGCCAGCAACCAATACAATCACGATATGAGATCCAAAGGCTCCCACACCCATTAAAACAACTCAATCAGTATTGTTTCTGGCTAGGTCATTATCTTGCGTCCTATGACCATAGGGGCACATCTCCGGTGCGCCACAATGCACGCAAATCTCTCAACTGTGGTGTTTTATTGTCCATTATTCTCGTCAATTACTGACTGGACGCCCATTCAAAAAGTTTCCATGGGGCTGCTTGCCGTACCCCTCACACTGGGCTAAGAAGCCCCAAGGTACGCACTGATGGAAGCAGATCTCCTTCAATTCATTCAAACCAACCCATCCTACGCATATATTTGCGTCTTCGGGGTACTCTTGCTCTGTGGGCTTGGTCTGCCCATGCCTGAAGATATCGTGCTCGTCACCGGCGGCTACATGGTCTACCTGGCCGACAAACAGCACCTTGGCGCGCCAACGTTGACGTTGATGTTGATTGTAGGGCTGGTGGGGGTGCTCAGCGGAGATATAACTCTCTTTTTCGCGGGCAGAAAGCTTGGTCCACGGGTGACACGTGTCTGGCCTTTTCGGCTGATGATTACGCCCCGGCGCATGCAGCGGGTGCAGTATTTCTTTGACCGCTATGGCGCTACGACCGCCTTTTTCGCGCGTTTTGCGGCAGGTCTGCGGGCGCCGACATATTTGCTCGCGGGTACCGCAGGCATGCGTTTTCGCACCTTTATTCTTGCCGACGGCAGCGCCGCGCTCCTCAGCGTGCCTGCGTGGATCCTGCTAGCGTGGCATTTTGGCGCCGAGATCGATCGCGTGAAGAATTGGATGGCCCAGAGCAAGTGGGCCATTGTCCTGATTTTAGCGCTCCTGTTTATTTATGTGATCTACCGTGTGATTCGCGCACGACGGCGGCGTTCCAAAGAAGCGGCTCGGCATATGCGTGACCTTGCAACGGATCACTCTGCAACGGATCACTCTGCAACGGATCACTCTGCAACGGATCACTCTGCAACGGATCACTCTGCAACGGATCACTCTGCAACATAACTGGATCCGAAAATTGAGATCGTACCTCTGCGAGTGCTAGGATCTTTCCTCGGCGACAACCCACGGTCGAACGAGGAGATAATGCCTTCGCCCAGCCCCAAACGCCCCATGGCCAAAGTCCAGCGTGTGGCTCTGATCAGCCGTCAGGTTACCGAACGTCTCGGTCTCGCTGGCGCCGAGCTGCTGCTCTCACAAGCCTCCCGTATGAGTGAGGGACAGCTGCTCCCTGATGGTCACTATTTTGGCAGCACCATGCTGACCATCGACCTTGAGCAGCTGGCGACAGCGGGTCTGCTCAGCGACACCTGCGATGTAAGCACAGCGCTCAAGGTGGCCCGCTTGATGGCGGTCAGCGACGCCTTGCGAGAGCGTGTCCGTACCGTGGCTAGTCAGGAGGCGTTCCGCCTTGCCGAGCAGGAGATCGCTCCAACAGCGGTGGAAATACGTGTCCGAGCTGAGGGCACGCTGGTCTTCATTGATATCGACCTAGAAGGCAGCGCCACAAATGGCGCCATCGAGACGGTAGGCTGATGAATACGCTCTTGTCCGTTCGCGACGTGGCCAAGCTCTTTGGGCTCAAGGAAAGTCGCCTGCGCTATTGGGCGCAGACAGGCTTCGTCAATCCCAGCGGGAAGGAAGAGGGGAAGCGACTCTATACCTTCAATGATTTGGTGGCGGTGAAAGCCGCCAAGGAGCTGCTCGACGCCGGCATCCCATTGCAGCGGGTGCGGCGTAACTTGCAAGCGCTACACAAGAAGATGCCACAGGCCCGCAACCCCCTTGGGATGTTGCGCATTCGCTCCAACGGCGACGAGCTGATGGTGGTCGAGGGTGAAGCCGCCCACGAGCCAACATCTGGGCAGCTCCTGCTCGATTTCGAGGTGGGTGAGCTGAGCGAGACAGTGGCCGAGGTGTTGCAATTGCGGCGGACGGAGCCCAAGACCACAGGGCAAGAGACGCGTGTCTCGGTGTCCAAGGAGCCGCCGACTCAGGATGACGATGACCCCGCGCTCCGCTCGGCCTATGGTTGGTTCTCGCGAGGCTGCGCCCTCGACGCAGACCCCAAGGAGGAGAGTGCTGCCATCGACGCCTATGAAAAGGCTCTCGAACTTGACCCCAGCCTCGCCGCCGCACAAACCAACCTTGGCAACATCCACTATCGCCAAGGTCGCGCTCAAGCAGCTCTGCGCTGTTATCAGGGAGCCATCGCTCTCAACCCCGAGCAGCCAGAGGCGCTCTACAACCTCGCGAATATCTATGAGGAAGAGGGTGACCTCGACATGGCGATCGCCGAGTATCGCCGAGCGCTGAAGATCCTGCCCGACTTCGCCGATGCCCACTTCAACATCGCACTAACGCTTGAAGAAGTGGGTGGGAAGAAACAAGCCTTCAAGCATTGGCAGCGCTACCTTGACCTCACGAACGAGGAGAACGACAAGAGCTGGCGTGAAGTGGCCCAGAGTCACCTGCACGGGCTACTCCCAGCGCAGAGCCAACCCAGAATGGTCTAGCCTGCCCTCATCTTTCGTTTCTTTTAATTCGCCTAACTCAGCCCAGGGCATCGTCGGGGAGCGTCCCGGCGAGAAAATCACGCTCCAGCGCCTCCACAAAAGCCTCATAGGCTTGCCGCTCGCTCTCGTGGTGAAAGAGGAGGCGAATGCCCATGCCGCGATCTTCGCGGTCCTCCACCAGGCGCGAAACGTGGCCCTCAAGCTGACAAGGGCGATGTTGCGCATTGGGCGGCATCAGCGTCAGTTTGATAGGGGTCTCAGGCTCGAGAAGCTCACGTGAGCGGATGAAGATGCCGCCTTCGTTCAGATCTCGTGTGAAGTTAATACGCCGCCCCGTACGCGCTGAGTAAGTCACGCGTAGCTTGATCGGGAGGCGGCGCAGTGAGCGCTGGTCATCAGCAGAGCCATGCACCCAGTTGTTGACGTAGGTCAGCTTGTTGCGCTCGCTGGGGTGAACCTGCACGCCCACCCCGGCCCGCGCCCGTGGATCGTTGAGCTGAGGACGTCGCCACGTCACCGCGCCACGCACAAAGAAGCGTGGCCCACCAACAAAAGTGATCTCGAGCCGTACGGGGGCTCCGACCTGTGGCGGTTCGTTGGTGGGGCAGAAGATGCCACCCCCCGAAATATTGGAGTCAAAATAGCGCGACCACTCATCGCGCTTTGGCACACGCATTCGCAAGCGCTGTGCTCCAGCCATATAGTTGGAGAGCCCAAGTACCTCGGTGGGGGACTCCCGGAAAAACTCCCCAGTGCCCTCTGCCTTCGGTGCAGGCTTTGCTGCTTGGGCCGGAGAATCCTTCTTTGCGCTCGCCTGGGTCGTAAAGAGCTGCTCACGAGCGTTGGCGGGACGCGTGGGCTGACGCTCGGTCAACCGCTTCCGACG
>JAFCZD010000441.1 GCA_019314525.1 Deltaproteobacteria bacterium | reverse complement strand
TGCCAAAGAAGACCGCATGTCGCTCAATCAAGGTGAGGTCGCCCTCTTTGGCCAAGCAGATGCTCCCATACTGTGACGACGCCATGGTAGTGACAAAGGTGCTCGAGCAACAAAGGCTGACCAAGACACCCTTCGGGCTCGAGCAGCTAGCACGGGTCGCTCATGGCGCGCCTGCGGGTCCGGGTCTTGTGCGTGCCAAGGGTATCCTATTAAGGGAGCTTTCCAGCAGCGGCACACACCAAACGCGCCTTCTCCGAGTGCTGGTCCGCTGGCCAGTCTTGGCGCTGGCGCCGAAGCTCGGCGAGCTCCTCGCTGTTGAAAAGAACGCGAGAAAGCGTGCCTTGTTATTGCAAGCCTATGGGCCAGTGGCCGAAAATGTTCGAGTCTTTCTCCAAGCACTGAACGCAGCCGACGCGCGTGTACGCCTCGCGGCCATTGAAGGGCTCGGCCGCAGCCCCCATCCTACCATTGGTGTGGGCTACCGTCTCGCGAAGCTGGGATATCGTGAGGGGCCGCGTTTTCGTGGTGCCGCAACGCTGAGCCTCGCACGCATAGGCCACCCCCGCTTCGATCGTGACCTGGCCTTCCTCATCGCGCGCTTAAGCGTGAGCGACAAGATGGCGCTCCTCGCCAAGCTGCGAAAGACCAAAAAATGGTCCATCGCCGCCAAGGCACTGCGCCGTGGCAAGACAAGCACAACGCTGCTCGCGCGTCTCGACGCGGATACGAATAAGGAGGCACAGGTCGCGTCAAAGGCTGCCAAGCCCTCCGAGCGACAAGCAAAGAAGCTGCATCGCCTGCTCTTGGCCTTGACCACGCCCTGAGGTGTTTCTACATGATGCGGATGCTCTCCCGCGTCAGATGGTAGCCGTCGTCCTTTTTGATCACCTCAAAGGTTCCCGAGAGGTCTAAAACCTCGCGCCTGTAGACCAGGTTGAAGGCGACGTGTTCCCCCTCGGGGTCAACACAATCACCCTCCTCGTCCCAGCGAAAGGTCTCATCGATCCTCAGGTCCCTCAGCCAACGCAGATCCTTGAGCCAGCCCTTGCCTTCAAACGAGTCGTCGGGGACTTCCTCGTCCAGCTCCTCTAGGTAAATCAGGTACGTATCTTGCCAGAGGCTCCAAACTTGAGACTCCCAGTCATCCGAGTGGTGGGCCACAGCCGCCCCCGCAGCCTCGAGCTTTCCCTCTTGGAGTAAGGCGAAGAAACTCTTGAGTTCAGCCTCTACCTCGGCCTTGGTTGGTGGTTGGTCCCACGTCTTCATGGTCATCTTTCTCCTAAACGATTGCTTAACATCAAACTGGACTCATGTGTTGCTGTCAATCGCCAGATTGCGAAAGAGAGGGGTTGACGTGTCGCCACCCGGCGATCATAAGGGCCACCGATGGACCGATAGGCACTGGGTTACCGTAACTATAACGGCTCTAAGGTAGCGATGCTCGGGCGACCGAGATAGTGAGCGGTAGAAGTCTCTCGCAGATGACTACGGCGAGACCAGTGCTCTGGGGCTTTCTGTCCCAGAGCAAACGTCAGTTGCCCAGGCCAACTCCTTGTTCATCGCTCACCAAGCCCCCTCACTTCGAGGAGGGGCGATAGAACCAACGCGATCGCACATGCAAGCCCCGATGGGCACCTTTGCCTTCGAAGGCCAAAGAAAGCTGTAGATCTTGCAGCGCTCCGAGCACTCGCCGCAAAGGAGAGTTCTTCATCGCGGCCTTTTGCTCGCTCCATGGAAGCCGCAGGTAGGGGTCACCCCACACGCTATCGTGGGGAATACCATCACCATTCACCGTCAGTTTGCCCCCATGAACACTCGCAGGAACCCAGCCCAGGTGCCCCAAGGCCCGCAGGCGCCCCGGCTCTGACCCGTTATCCCACGGCTGCTTGCACGCCTCGAGCAGGGTCAGCGCCTCCAATGCCCGCACCTCGGCCTTCCACGCGAAGCGTCCAGCGGCCAGCATCAGGACGCGAGAGAGCCAGCTCTTTTTAGGCCATGGACGCACACGCACCGTGGACTGCATGGGCTTGACGAGCTTGGCGTGGGCCGCACCATCGAGGTGTGCGTCAATGCGTTCTTCCATGGTGCCGCGATCCAGACTCAGGGTGAGCACATCTTTGACCACCGCGTAGTGCAGCGTGCCGCCGAGCTCGCGCCCTGTGCGCACATGCACCTCGGTGATCGCCTGCTCGCGATAAGGTAGCCCCTTCTTCCACGTGACCATGCCTGGCGCCGTTTCACTCAGCTTCGCGCGCAAGGCGCTCAACACCCCAACCAGAGCCAGGTGACCTACCACGTGAGCCTCAGCAAAGAGCGGCGCTCGGGCCAACACCAAGGCCAAGTTTGCCATGCGTCCTCGGCCCTTGGACCCTGGCATAGGAGCGTCGGCGACGGTCGCCCCGAGATCATAGAGCCCACCTCTATCGCTCGCGCCCACAGCGACCCAGTCGCCGAGCCACCCGATGCGCACCTTCTTGGAGCCAAGCGCCCCCATAGCGGCGCTATCGACGACCTTGCGCAACGTGGCGCCCTTGCCCACGGCAAAAGAAAAGAGCAGGCCACTTTTGAGGTCAGGCGCGCGCGCCACCGTCTGGCCCACCATCTTAAGCAAGTGGTCGTAATCACTACGCTCATTCAGGGGCAGCATGCGCCCATCAAAAGCCAGCTGCCCTGAGCGCGGCGCGCGAATGCGCAGGGCGACAGGATCGATATACCCACGCCAATTGCGCTGGTAGCTGTCGCGAAAGCGTTGGTAGGCCTGCTCTTCGGTGGTCGTGACGTCCTGCAGCGAAAGGTCTGCCAGGGGCGTCAGCTGGTACGCTCGACCCCAGCTGCTGTGCGCGCCACGCTGGGGGGTGTAGCTGATCTTGGCGCCGTCGGCGTGGTGCAGCTCTTGGGGCGCCAAATACCCTCTTGCTCGCAGCTCCGCGGTGTTCTTGGGAGCTTTCCCCTGCAGCCAACCATGAAGCAGCGCCGCGAAGCCCACAGCCTGCAGATCCGCCTTGGCCTCCATGCGACGCGCCTGGAGGATCTTGAAGCGCGGACCTGTAACATGGGCGACAAACGCATCGCCCATGAACGCGAACGCGTCTTCTTTGTCTTTGCTGAAAGGATAGCGTGCGCGCATATAGCGGTAATCACCGCTCTCAGCCAAAGATGTAGCCTGCTTCTGCTTAACTGCGATCAAGCGCTCGAGCACGAACTTGCTGTTGCTCAACACCAAGATCGAGCCCAAACGCATCAGGTAGCGATGCACGTCATGGTCAGGAGTGGAAAGAAGCTCCACCTCATGCCCTGCCAGCTTGAACGTGCGCGTTGTGGCGTCTGAACGCCGCGCTTTGGCTTCCACCGCGTACTTTCTCAGGACAGCACGCAACAACATCTCGTTACCCAAACCAAAGAGCAGGGTCATATCAGACCCTTCACGCTGAAGCGGATCGGTGGTGATCAGCGCCACCCCCTTGGAGGCGATGTGGCCCAACTTCTCAGCGAGAGCACTGCGCCGAATAGCAAGCTGGCGCTCATAGCGCTTGATGAAGCTGTGGTCGCCACCGCGACCTTCCAAGGCCTGTACCAGCTCAGAGAAGCGCCCACCAAGCTCGCCCTGCACCCGCACCAAAGTGCGAAGATCATGGGCAAAAAGATACGCCATCTCTGCGGGAACGTGTTGGGCCAAGGGGTCGATGACGAGGCTCTTCTTCTCTCCCAGCTCAGCGATCATAGAATCCCACGGGTGTGCAGGCAGCTCGACGCCTTTGATCGAGGCCAGGGCAACGGTGGCGCCCTTTTTGTAGTCACGCCGGAAGAAGAGCGCGCGATCCGTCTGTAGCGCCTCTTCCACGGAGGTCAGCCCCGTATAGAGCGCCATCATCTCTCCCAGGCGGGATCGGCGCCGCCGCTGCGGCATGGGCATCGAGCGTGAACCTGGAGATGTGAGGCGCTCGTTGACGAGTTCCCGCGCCCAGACCGAAAGGCGTCCGCTGGCAAACGCTGAAAACGCCGTCCTACCCCGTGGATCCAAGCGCCCTCGGCGCCACTTTTCAGCGGCTGCCCTAAAAAAGGCGGCGGCCAGCGCACCCTCCCCCTTCGCTTGGCCCAAACCCTCCAAGCGCGCTTCGCCGTGCAGGGGGATCTCCTCGTACTGCGCGTCTTTGTCACCTTCTGCGCCACCTTTTGTGCCGCGCGCTGCGAGGCGGAGCCCGTAAACCACCAGCGACAGCTTGCTGGCAGCTGGTGGCGCGTTGACGAAGCGCAGGAGCAGCTGGTCGCCTTGCTCGCCTATGGGTAGAGCGACTGCATGGGCTGGGCTGACAACGCTCACGCTGAAGCCGTTGAGCGAGCTCAACTTGGTGGAGAGCTGCACCCGCGCATAGAGCGCGCCCTTTTCTTGGTGCTTCGTGAGCACACGCGCGGTGATCGCCAGGGGCTGGTAGCGCTGATGGCGAATAGTGGAGGCGGCGCGCTTCCCCGCCCAGACGGCGTAGCGTGATCCTGTATCAGCCCGTCGCTTGTCCCAGCCAGCGGGCCGAAGACTTTGGCGCAAGGGCGGGCGCTGGTTTGGAGCCGTGACACAGCTTAGGAGCGTGCCCACAACGAAGAGCGAACAGGGCCTCGTAACTCGGATCGCAAAAGAGCGCATCATCACCTCGGTCAATGGATGGAACCCGAGGTTGGCATATCAGGATGTGTGATGCTATGGGGTGCCCTGTTAGTTGGCAGGGGTGAAAACGCGGATCCGGTGGCTACGAGGATCCGCAATGTAGATGCGCCCTTTAGGATCCACAGCGATGCCCACGGGAAAGTCGAATTGGGCCTGGTCTGCAGGACCATCCGCGCTACCAGAGACGCCACTACCCGCCAGGGTGCTCACCTGAGCCTGGAACACGACGCGAATCCGGTCATTGCTGAGGTCGGCGACAAAGAGGCGCCCAGCAGGATCGAGGGCCACGCCACAAGGCGAGTAGAAAGCCGCCACTGTGGCCGGACCGTCGAGATAGCCCTGGATGCCCACGCCCGCATAGGTGCTCACCCAACCGTTTTCGATCGTCGAGATAGCCCTGGATGCCCACGCCCGCATAGGTGCTCACCCAACCGTTTTCGATCAAGCGGATGCGGTTATTCTCCACGTCTCCCACGAAGAGCCTGCCCATTTCATCTACCGCCAAAAAGCCCTGCTCGCCGAACTGCGCGCTTGAAGCGGGTCCATCCTTGAAACCGATGGTGCCATCTCCAGCGAAGGTGCTCACCACACCGTTTTCGATCAAGCGAATACGAGCCCCTTCTTCCATCACAAAGACGCGACCGGCGTTATCCACAGCGAGGCCATAGGGCGTGTCGAACTGAGCGCTCGCCGCCGGGCCATCTTTGAAGCTTCGAGTGCCATCTCCCGCGAGGGTGCTCACCACACCCTTGTCGATCATCCGTATCCGTTGGTTTTGGGAATCTGTGACATAGACAGCACCATCAACACCCACCGCGACGTCATGGGGGTAGGCAAACTTGGCCTCAGCAACGGGTCCGTTCAAGAAGCCAAAATCTCCCGTTCCCGCGAGGGTGCTCACCACGCCGCCTTCGATGACACGGATCTTGTTGTTCTTGTAGTCAGCGACATAGACCCGACCGCTGACGTCAACGTCGAGGTTCCAGGGCCAATCGAAGGTCGCCATGGCAACTGGGCCGTCTTGGGCGCCGGCGACGCCGGTGCCGGCGAACGTAGTGACCATGCCCAGAGGCGTAACCCAGGCGGTTGCATCTGGGCTTTGCGCGTCAGCGGCGCCTGCCTCGGTGATGCCTGCCTCGGTGCTGCCTGCTTCGGTGCTGCCTGCCTCGGTGCTGCCTGCTTCGGTGCTGCCTGCTTCGGTGCTGCCTGCTTCGGTGCTGCCCTGTTGATCGAGCGTGGCGGCGTCACTGTCAACCCAGACCCGCGTGTCGCCACCGGGCGCACCCGCATCGTTCGCCGCAGCTAAGCCATAGGCTGCAATGCAGTCACACCCCGACGTGCCAAAGGCGAGCAGGATCACCAACCAAGAACATCTCATGAGAATTTGATGATATCACGCTCGTCACCAGCAGGGATAGGAGCATCCCTCCTACATCCCGTGCTGGAAGAGGGCGTGGACCTCCTCGAACGTAAGCGTGCGCGAGTAGAGTCGAACCTCGTCCAAAGCGCCGTCGTATTGCAGCGCGCTATATTCGTCGACACGTCGTCCCATACTGAACGAACCCGCGTTCCAGTAGTCGTCGGTGTCCACCGTCTTGTCGAGGCCGTCAAGGTAGACTTGAATGACGGTGCCAGAGTAGTTGGCGACCAAATGATGCCACACGCCTACCTTCAACTCGCTCAAAGCGAGACCTTTGCGCAATTTGCTGGGTCCTGTGTGGAGGTAGGATCCATGCATGGCGATGGTCTTCTGCACACCACCTGAGAAGCCACCCACAGCATAGCAAAAAAGCGATCCCGCCAGTGTGTTGGCACGAAACCAGAAGGAGACGGCATAGGGCTGCCCAGGACAACCCTCACACGAATACTGCACATAATCGTCCACCGACATGTTCAACGCCGTACCCTTCACACCGCCGATCCAATCATCCGCCTCCATGTTGAATAACGTCGCATGGTGGTCGTTGCCGCTGCTGTCTGCAGCGATGTCTCCACCTCCCTCATCAAAACTCCAATGAGCGACCAGACCCAAAGTGGGCGCAGTGTCGCCATCAGAGTTCAACACATCCAGTCGGCCAACATCGGAGGAAAGATCGCGGTTGGGGGCGTCGATGGTGGAAGCGTCGATGGTGGAAGCGTCGATGGTGGAAGCGTCGATGGTGGAAGCGTCGATGGTAGAAGCGTCGATGGTAGAAGCGTCGATGGTGGGAGCGTCAACGGTGGGAGCGTCAACGGTGGAAGCATCGATGGTGGGAGCGTCAACGGTGGAAGCGTCGATGGTGGAAGCGTCGATGGTGGAAGCGTCAGAGGTGGCAACAGCTGGGTATTGGGCGACCCAATGGCAGCCAGAGAGGAAAACAATCACCGCCACCAAGTCTAGGGCTCGCACGTCACCGCCTGCCAGCCTGAAGCACCAATAAGCATCTGCACCGTATTCGTCCCCCAACACGTGCTATCAGCCTCGAGATAGGCACAACAACTGACCTGTGCGATCTCG
>JAFCZD010000084.1 GCA_019314525.1 Deltaproteobacteria bacterium | reverse complement strand
CAGGAGCACTGCCATGCAGACGAGGTGCTGAAGTGCGACCCAATGCCCCAAGGGGGTAGGGTATTTGATGTCGTTGGCAGTCTGAAAAAAGAAGAAAGAGGAAAACGCACTCAACGCAGCACTTATGCCAAGAACAACAGCACGATAAATGGTGATCATAGACACTCTTTCCATCGCTTGGTGGTGTTCCCGTCTTGATGTGACTGGCGACCATGAAAGGCTTCACACCACCACCTATCGCGATACTCGCAGCGTGCTCCCTACAGCACCAGCGATTTCTGAAGTGGACCCCGTTTTTCAGACCAGGGGCTAAGATAATGAGTGTAGCCTGCTTCACAAACAAGGAAGCAGGAGAAGATGAGTCGAAAACGGACGAAGCACACCCCAGCGTTCAAGGCGAAAGTTGCCCTCGCGGCCCTACGCGAGCAAGAAACGGTGCCCGAGCTGGCGCGACGGCACAAGGTCCACGCCCAGCAGATTTACAAGTGGAGACGGCAGCTGGCGGAGAACATCTCCCGCGTGTTCGAGGGCGAGGAGAGCAGCAGCGACGCATCAGCCCGCGAGGCCGAGCTCTTACAGAAGATTGGCGAGCTGACGGTGGAACACGATTTTTTGTCACGCGGGCTCGAACGATTGCGATGACGGTGCGGCGAACATTGGTGGAGCCCAACGTTCAGCCGTCGATGCGCCGGCAGTGCGAGCTGCTCGGCGTCAATCGCTCGAGCCTCTACTACGAGCCTGTTGTGCCTGATGCTGAGGAGCTTGCGTTGATGCGCCGAATGGACAAACTGCATCTCAAGCATCCGTTCTTCGGCAGCCGGATGATGACACAGACGCTGAAGGGTGAAGGCCTCGCGGTGAATCGTAAGCGCGTCCAGCGCTTGATGCGAATCATGGGACTCGAGAGCACTGCTCCCAAGCCCAATACAAGTAAGCCAGCGCCAGAACACGCCGTATACCCCTATCTCCTGCGAGATATGAAGGTTTCTCGTATTAACCAGGTTTGGGCCGCCGACATCACGTACATCCCAATGGCTCACGGCTTCGCCTACCTGGTAGCCATCATCGACTGGTTTTCACGTCGAGTTCTTGCTTGGCGTCTCTCCAATACGATGGAAACAGGCTTCTGCTTGGAGGCCCTGGAGAAGGCACTGCGACACTATCGAAGACCAGAGATTTTCAACACAGACCAGGGCTCGCAGTTCACCTCAGATGACTTCACGAGCATCTTGCTTGGCAAGGACATCAAGGTCAGCATGGACGGAAAAGGCCGCTACATCGACAACATCTTCGTCGAACGCCTCTGGCGCTCGTTGAAGTACGAAGAGGTCTACCTACATGCGTATGCCACGATGAAGGAAGCTCGTGAGGGCATTCGCGGGTACTTTCATTTCTTCAATGACGAGCGCCCTCACCAGGCGCTAGGCTATCAGACGCCTACGAGGTTCTATACCGGTCTGATGGGCAAGGTGGCTTGACGGATGCTATTCACAGAAAGAAAGAAGCTGTCCACAGGTTGTCACTCTCCCCCCAGACCCCCCTCCCGGAGACTCCCTTCGGTCGCCTCCGGACTACAACACAACGACTACTACTACTATGATGGCTTTTCCCCAGTAGGCTACACCTTAACGGAACCCCATTTTGGTCCACAAAATTGGGTCCACCTCAGTAACAGAGTTTAGGTTCTTACCCGAAGCCCACGAGTATTGCATCCACGGCACCGTCAGCGGAGGTATCCTTCGCGGCCACCCCCGTATCGGCATTGCTCTCCAGCGAGGAGGGAGAGCATGCTGTGAACACAAGCCCAAACTTATTGTTGATGTTCCTATTCATCTCGGCAAGCTCCAAAGAGCAAGAACGAGTCAAAAGGACGAGCAGGCAGATGCCGAAGAAGACCCAAGATAAAGCACTTCATGCCCTTGATATCGTGGTTGGCGACTGGCAGCACGAGCGAGAGAAGTTTTTCTCCCAACAAGCCATCTCACAACAGTTCTATGAACTCGACTACCCCATCTGGAAGTAACCGTTCACGGGCCTGATTGCTGCAGCTGATGGTGCGGGGCACATTGCCCAGCATGAAAAGTTTCCAAGCACGAATAGACGAGAGGGTAGAGGCATTCGTCGGCGACCTGCAAGGGTTGGTGTGGGAGGCTGCAAGCTCTGCGCTGGAGGATGCGCTACCAGGAAAAGGCAGGCGTAAGAGGCGCGAGAAACGGGCATGCGCCAGGAGGTCGCACGATGAAATATCGGGGTTGGTGGAGCAGCTCTATCAGGAAATCTGTGCATGTCCTGGCGAGAGAATGAGCGTGCTGTCAGGAAAGCTGGAGCAAGGGTCTGGGGCGTTGTCATTTCCCATGCGGCGGTTGGTGAAGGTGGGGCGCGTGAAGAAGACGGGAAGCAGGCAACACGCCTGTTACTATCCGGTGGGGCGCCACGCACCACGCAACGCCACTGGGCGTGCACGCAAAGCTAAAGGCTAACTCAGGCTGGAAGCTGGAGCAGAGGTGCTGGCTGCGAAGAGCAGAGTCCGCGCATAGCCGCAACCAGGAAGGGCAAGATCGGGCGTTGTTGCTTTCGTAGAGAGTGGGTGACTGTCATAAGCCGCTCTGCAAAGCGGTTGCCAGAGTCACTCTGGGTGCCGAAGGACTTCTTCCGCCAGAGCACAAATGCTCGCAGTTCACGCTCGGCGTGATTGTTGGTCGGCTCGACATCAGAGCGATCAACAAAGGTCCACAGCGCCTCCTTATGCTTCAGCATGTTTTTGCACGAGCCCGACATGCGCTTGATGTTCGCATCTTGGGCGCGTTGCAGCGTTGCCTCGATCTGTGTGCGCAACGGTGCCATGCGCTGCCGGAAAATCCGGCGCGAAATGTTACCATCGACAAAGAGTTTGTAGGTCTCGAACAAGATGCCCGTGGCCTCCACGAGTTCTGTGCCCATGCGACCACCGGGGCCGTCGCGCTCAGAGAAAGAGATAAATTTTCGTAAGAGGTGTGACCAGCAAATTTGACGGCGCTTCATCCTCCAAAAATTGAACGCTGAGGCTCGGTCCGAGACGAGGATTCCCTTGATACGTCCAAAGAGCGAGCGCACCGTGGCCGCGGTGCCGTTCTTGACGATGGAGAAGACGGAGACCCTGCTGGTTGCCACCGTCCAAAGCTGCAGCGCGGTCCCAGCCTGGCGCCACCCCGTCCCATCTGTGTGTTTGATCGCGGCGGCATCCGCAAGCTCTTGAGCCTGCTCATAGACCGGCTTGAGCGCGGCACTCACCCGCTTCTCGATAGAGCTGATGACGCCAAGCGACATCTCCACGCCTAAGAGTTCGTCAAGTAACCTCTGCGTTTCACGACGGCTGAGGTGGTACACGCCCGTCAACATCGCTACCACGCTCGAGAGACGCGGACCAAAAGCTGACCGAGGGATTTCATCAGTATAGTCAGCCCAGGTCTTATGCCCGCAGGGGCAAAGCACCCAGTGCCGTTGATACTCTGTTATCGTCGTGTGGCCTTGGGTGAACTCTGTCACTTGATAGCGCTTTGGTGCCTCACACGGTATCTCAGCCAAAGCACACCAACAATTCTCGCAGCGCGGGGGGAAGAAGCTCTTCGTCTCATCGACCTCTTCATGGGGCAGAAGTTGACGGCAGCTCCCCTTGTGGCCGGGCTGCCCACCACGTTTTCGTGTGGCTGCCCTTCGCTTGCGCTTCGCCCGATTCTTCTCTCGCGTTGATGGGCTATCACTCGACGGCGGCTTGCTCGAGTTGCTTGAATTCTCATCGAGCCTCTCCTTCAGTTCCACCACCACCGCCTCAAGCTCTATAATCCGCTTTGCCTGCTCCGCAAGTTGCTTCGCCTGCTCCGAATTTTGCCTGAGCGCTCTATCAAGCGTCTCCTCTTGCACTGTTTCGACGGATACCACGCCTCATGCAGATCATATTTCGATCTGCGCGTCTATCTTCATTTCTATCCGATCGAAATGATCAGACTTTTCAGTCAGCAGTGAGGGCGTGAACGGTTACATCTGGAAGCGATATCACTGCCAGCTTGATGGGGTTACACCAGAGCTCAAACAGTTTGACGCGATCATGGACGCGTACGAGGAGAGCGTGGGTCCCGTGGACCGCACGGAAGGTGACATGGTGGGGAAGTCGGCCAAGCTCTTCGTCGACGGCTTCCCGCCACCATGGATCCGTTATGAGGCCAAACAGCATCGTGGCACCCCAGCCACCGATCTGCTGAGCGGTCCTGTTCATGGAGGACTTCTGCCACGTGCGCTAATTGGCACCCAGAAGGTTGTCGATGTCCTGAGCCGCTTCCAGATCGGTCGATATGATGTGCGCCCCTTGAGCATCCGCTCTAGCCATGCGCAGGGCATGCCCTATTTTCTCATCTGCTGGCAAAACTCGGGGCTGCCCTACGTTGACTGGAATCGCTCCAGCTTCCTGCGATCCGACATTATGGGATGCGAGCAGCAGGAGGTCTCGATTGATTCAGAGGATGAGTTCAACGCGGCGATGGAGGAGCAGCTAGACGCCTCAATGGATGACGATTTGAATTACCAGGGCAAAGAGGTCGTTTTGTCTGCTGAGGCTCCGCAACTCGATTTGGTTGAATTCGGACTCTTACTCCCTGGGGTTTTCATCTCTACCGAGCTGATCAGCGCCATGCGCGAACTTTCGATAACGGGGGCCCTGGCCCGTGAGACGCGCCGACTCAAGGGCGGGAGCGAAGTCTGAGTTACCCTTGTGCGCGACCCATTCACTTGTGGTAACCCTCACCTAGACCCAAGGGCTAAAAGGTCGGGAGTGTTCTTTGGGGGACGGGGACGAGCAAGAATTCGGGTTGGAAACGGCATGGGGAGCCTATCGGCTCGGTGTATAGCAGGAGTCCTGAGTTCCACGGTACTGGGATATCAGTTCTTTGTCGGTGAGCACCTGGTCGCTTTTTCTGCCGAGAAAGTAGATGCAGGACGCCCCATCGATGGCAGCTGGCGAGTTACTGAAGAGATAGTCGAAATACTTGAGCCAGAAGCCGGTCGTTCTTGTGATGAAAGAAGCAACCTTCATCATCTTTCGGGATGGAGCGAAAGAAGCGACAAAATACTCCAAGGCCCAGGCCATTGATGTGCCCGGGCCGGCCACGACGCCGCTATCGACCTCTTCGAAGTGGCGAAACAATCGGCGATGGCCGAGATGCGTGAAGCGCGTAAAGTCATGTCTTCCCGAATGTCCCTGCTGCATGAAGGGTATCTCCGAGTAAACGATGCCGGTCTTTTTCAGCACCCGGTGGATTTCACGGACGCATTGAAGAGGATCGAGCACATGCTCAAGGACGGCCTGGATGATGACCCCATCGATGGTCCCCTCCTTGAACGGAAGATCATGGCCATCCGAAAAGAGCAGTGCATTTCGACTGGGTGAGATATCGGTATTGATCAGCTGGATCGAATCGTGACTGGTGATTTTGTGCATACCCTTTCCCTGGGTGCCCACACCGACCACGAGCACCCTGGGAGCGCTGGAGGATTGCATCACTAGCTCGGCAAAGGTCTCGAAGCTCTTCTCAGCGGACAGGTTCACCGAAGAAAGGGATTTGAATTTACGATAGAAAGCCTCAGCTTTGCTCCAGAGCGGATGTTGAGGGGTAGCCAGCGCCGCCGGGGGAAGGTGCATGAAGTCATCGATCGAGGAGAGCGAACCTTCCTCGCTGATGAGAACGGGCCTGCCCTGGATGATAGGAAAGGTCTTGCCGCAATCGCGATTTTCACAGCTGAGGTTATCGCCCTGCGCTTTGAGCGATGATTGGCAAGAGGGGCAGCACAAAATGGAGAGATGTGCTTCATAGGATTGAGTGGATCCTTGCTGGTACATCTAGACGAGGCTCCTAAGGGGCCTCTGCGGACCCAGTCATTTCAGCGTGGTAACTTCAGAGTGGGAGAGTATGTGGTGTTGCGCAATTTGTCAGCAATCTGTCAGCAATTTGTCAGCAATCTGTCAGCGCCACCCGCCATGCTACTACCGCCGGAGTAGCAGCTCCTCCTCGATGCGTTCCACGAGGTGTCTCTCGCAATTTGTAGCGTCTCCCGTTGAAAAAGAGCGTTGGCGTGCCCTCGATACCCAGGCGAATACCCTCGGTCTTAGCACGCTCCACGGCAGAGAGGATCGCGCCGATGAAGACCATCAGTAGCGCTTCGATGACCAGCAGGTTGGCGCGAACAGCGAGGGCTGGGGTAGGTGTCTCGGGGAGGGAGCGGAGCCCACAGTCGGCTCTTTTGGGGGGTGGGTTTGCAGCGAACCGCGCAGTTGCCCGTGTCGGCATGTGGCATCGCTGGAGCGTTCATCGAGCAGCTGGCAAGAGCCCGCGATTGAGCAAAGACCGCCCTCCGCTGCGGTGCCCCATAGCTGTTGGCTGCTGCCAAAGAAGGGTTCAGGCGCTTTTCCCCAGCTCTTTCCATCATAGTGATAGCTTGCCGCGCCCACGGCTCGGATGTCATCGGGACCGCTGCCCCACAGACCCGCCAGGCGGCTCGGCAATGTTGCGGCGGTCTCCCAGAACGTGCCGTTGAAGTGTACGACGGCGGTATGTTGCCATGAATGGTTCACGTACGTGAGTCCGATGGCCCATACATTATCCGCGCCGGTGCCCCACACTGCCGAGTAGATCGTCGGGACCAAAGCGTTGGGTGAGGCAGCGACGTACCATTTCTTGCCATTGTAGCGGATGATCATCGGTGTCGAAATCGAGGTGGTTCCAACACCCCAGATATCGGTCGCAGAGCTTCCCCAGAGGGCCCGAATACTGTTCGAGGTGCCGGAATGGACAGCAGACCATTGGTTGCCATTGTAGTGAAAGAGCACACCACCATCTCCAGCGGCCCATGCATTATCAGCGGCCGTGCCCCAAACCGTGCGAAGGCGGTTCGTGGTGAAGGTGGGTAGGGTTTTCCAACTGGGTTTCCCTGTAGCAGCACCGTCGTTGCTCAAGGCGTCCCCTGTAGCAGCACCGTCGTTACTCAAGGCGTCCCCCTGTAGCAGCACCGTCGTTACTCAAGGCGTCCCCTGTAGCAGCACCGTCGTTACTCAAGGCGTCCCCTGTAGCAGCACCGTCGTTACTCAAGGCGTCCCCTGTAGCAGCACATTCTGGCTGAAAAGTTTTTAACCACGGAAATGCTGTGGTGGTTGCGCCGCTT
The DNA here is from genome assembly GCA_019314525.1 of Deltaproteobacteria bacterium. Taxonomy (GTDB): domain Bacteria; phylum Myxococcota_A; class Polyangia; genus JAFCZD01. Next base: position 7,320 of record JAFCZD010000084.1, on the reverse strand, counting down.
TCGCCGTCAGCCTGAGCGCTCGTCCCCAGCTAGTGCTCCTCTTCGGGCTTGCCCACAAAGAGGCCGGCGATGCTCAGGACCCCAAAGATCGCGGTGACCACCGCCATAATGGTGAAAGCCACACCTGCCTGGCCTGCAAACTCGTAAGCGAAGTCCAAGTCAAAAAAGCCAAAGGCGCGATTGAGGGCGACGAGCCCAAGCCAGGCACCAGCGGGGACCCAGAAGAGTGTGCCGCGAATGCCACCCCACTCCATGCCCGCAGAGATAAGCGAGCCTGTGAGGCACGCAACACCTAGCGCATTCACCTCGGACAAAAATAGCCCAAAGAGATAATATGAGCCCGTCGCGAGGAGCAGCGGGATGATGACGGCATAGGTGAACACGATCATAGAACCCTCCGGAGTTTTCGGTGTGAGCTTCGACTACTACGAGGGGCGAGGACGGATCTTGCCGCCGCCCGCGGTTTCTCTAACGGGGTCAGAGCCCAAGGCCACCGTGGGCTGGGCCTGGCAGCATCGTGAGTTCTGGGTAACCTGGGTTGGGTACCGTGTCAGGCACGGGTGAGCTGACTAGGATTGGAAGCCGTAGCGCGCCACTCCATTCGAGGGTGTCGAGCAGGGACCCGCGAATTAGGGGGCTGAGAACGATGGCGCGGGATTTCGGCGCCGGGGGCTACTGCCAGGCCAAAACGGCGCGGATCATATAGGTGAAGAGGTCCTTGCTGCAGATGGATGTGAGGACGTCGCCAAAGTGGTTGGCCAGGTAATTGAGCCGAATGGCCGGCACGGCATTGCCGCCGCCATCGCTGTTGGTGCAGATGGGCATCAGTTTCGGTGCAAAATTCTCGACGCCCACGGACACGGTGCCCGCCGGCCCCGCGATGGGCCACACCTTGATCTGGCGATAGTTGGGTTTGAGCTTCGCGAAAAACGGGGCGTAGTCCATGGGGTGGTGGAGCCACTTCCCGTCGGCGGGTCTGCAATGCTTTCGGGGACCGACCTTGTGGCGGTCGTTGACGTCGCATTGCACGCCAAATTCAAAACAGCGGAAGGAGGTCAGGGGCCCGAGGGGCGAGTTGATGCCCACATCTTGCGGGTCGAAAAGAGTCGGTGTTGCCGCAGAGCAATCGTCCTCATCCGTTAAGAAGATGATCGCGAGGCGCGCATTGGGGCGTATAAAGCCGGGATTGACGTTATGTCCTGGATCCTGATCGAGAGCTCGCCGTGCGGCTTCAAGGGGCTGCTCGAAGCCGCAGCCCTCGGTGCCTAAAGCCGCGATGCAGGCAAAAGCCTGTTCCACGCATCTCGCTCCATCCGCCGGGTTTGCGCCATCGCAACCGGGGATATTTGTTTTTCCGTTGGCATAGCGGATCCACGGATCTATGGGGGCCTTGCAGTTGGCACTGGGGCGGGGAATTTGCAGCCTGCCGTTATCTCCCAACGGGTTCTCACAGGATTTCAGATTGAACGGACCGGCCCCCACGTCGGTGCTCACCACGCCGATATGAATGTCCGGCAACGTGCCCTTGGGTTCGGCCCTATGGAGGGCCGCCAACAGCTCCGGGAATTGGGCGATAAGCCTATCCTGCTTGCGGTCCATGGTGGCCGAGTTATCGATGACAAAGAGGATATCCAGCTGGCGGCTCAGGGTTGGCGGGGGTGCATCGATACCCTGATCGATAACTCTCTGATCGCTAACTCTCTGATCGATAACTCTCTGATCGATAACTCTCTGATCGATAACCCCGTGGTCTTTGACGATATGCCCTGTATCAAAAGGTTTATTTCCCTCGCGCGAGGGCTGGTGCGGGCCCGCATCGGTGGCCCTGTTTATTCCCGTGCGGGCACCGCATCCGACCCCTGCGGAGGCCAGACAAAATACCAAGATGCCGGACAGCACAGTGCCGGGCGCCAAGATGCCAGATACACGGACTCCGGTGCCGTGGCGAACCCCACGAGTGTCATGGGAAGAGTGGTGTTTGTGCATTGCGGGCCCCTGTAAGCCTAAGAAGATCGGTGAGCCAAGGAAAAACTGCGGGAGGATATCCCCAAAGGGGGGCTATTGCCACAGGTGAATAACGACGACTAGAATTGGGTGCAGAACCTCTCAGGTCCTGATGTTGAGGGCTGGCAGTATCTTTGGCCGAGGACTCGATCGCGAAATCGCCGATATACGAAGCGTTTGAGGGGCGGCTAATTGGTGAGGTGTTTCAACTAGGGCGGCTGTTGATCGCGTTGTTTCTCTGTCGATGCGAGGAACGCTATCCTGCCCGAGCCAAAGAGCGCCATGGCAAAGAGCTGTACCGCCGTCAGCCTCCGAAGCCCCGGCTGGTCCTGCGTTTCATGGATTGGAATCGCACCAATGGTTCGTCGGCCAAAGATTGGAGCCAGCGTACAAAAAAGACGGCGAGCTCTCAGCGACCGGTGGCATAGGGCGTGATGTTCCGCGGGAGTGGGATGAAGTCGATACTTTTCAGCTCGGTTGACAGAGCCAACGCACGGACGGTGGCGCTCTAGCGGAAGCGCTCGTAGCAGCGAGGTGGTCGAGGATCTTGGAGACCACGGTGGGGTCGGTGAGCGACGGCGGTTCGGCAGTTAGGTGCTCGGTCGCCTCCTCGGTCGCCTCCTCGACCGCCACCGCGTCGACGGGGCTCTCATTGAAGGTGGCACGAGGCAAGAGCATGCGGAGCTGGTCGCGGTGCTTGGCATTGGGCGCACTGCCAATCTACCGCACCAAGGCGCGGATATGGGCCCTGGTAGCGGATCATGTTTTGCCGCGGCCGCGGGATGAGCAGGGCCAGGCGCCGCAGAAATGCCATCGGGTCAAGGTCGAGATGCGTCGCGCCGTTGGGCCAGGGCCAGCGGAGCATATGGCCATCGCGCGAAACTGCATCAAATTAGTGCCCCTATTATTGCAATCAGGCGCAGACCTGCTCGTAACGCTCCATCGTGATCACCTGGTTCACTCATCGTGATCACCAAAATCAGGGGATGGTGATCACCCGTTTCACTGCATCGTGATCACCTGTTTCAGTGAAACCCGCAGCAGACCCACAACAAACCGACGCAGAAGGAAAGACCGCCTTTCAACTGGCAGCAGAGCTCGCCTCTCGGTGGGAGATCGCTGCGTCCAGCCCGTCGGGGGCCTCCGATGAGGTGCCACCACACGCGTCGATTAAGAGCGCGCGCTCTTCGATGCTGGTCGCGGCGTTGTAGCGAGCGATGAGCGTATCCACCAGATCGTTCCCGCGGTCGTCGCCTGCACGCGCGAGGCCCGCCGCCATATTGCCCACAGCCAGCTTCGCCGTATTGCCCAAGTCTCCATCCTCGTCCATCAAACGCTGCGCCGTCTCCGTCGCCTGCGCAGAGGGCTCTTTGGCTAGGCGCAAAAGCCCCAAGGCCATAGCACGCTTCTCACCATCCACCACCGAGTCGGCGGCGAGGCCCGCGAGCGCTCCCTGAGCTTGAGGGGTCTCGGCGTTGGCCAAGGCACCGATGAGCGTGGCGGCCTGATGAGCGGGCGAGTCCTCGTAGATCTTCTTCTTGACGCTCTCAACCTCTGCAGGTTTCAGCACGAGGAGCGCCGTCAACTGAGACATCAGCGTGAGGCGCGCCTGTCGGGAGTCGTCATCGTCCTTCAACGCGCCGAGTTGCCCCATCAGCTGCTCGAGGCTCGCGTCACCCAGGGTTTTGCGATGGCGAGCTACTGGGGGCGCTCTCCCCTCCTAGGTGTGCGCGGGATCCCGTTCTGTAGGTCATCCCTCGCCGCTACTCATGGCAGACCTCTTCAGGTGCCTGAGATCATTCGCGTACATTCTACGTCATTCCCGGCACGCCTCTTGCATCTCCTCAAGGCAATGCAGGCAATGCTGAGTATTTCTATAATAAATCCACAAATAAGGAGTAGTGCGGATGCAATCATCTATTCAATCTTAAACAACTATACCTGCGAGCCCCATCATCGATACAGGATGGCATCACAGAAATATGTATAAACAACCACAGGATATAGAAACATCTCCTGACTTCCTTTCCTGGAACATTCTTGGCTCATTATTGCATTCTAGAATACCCGAATCTATTTAACAAATATCAAACTCTATGAAGGGAACTCTAAACAATGGCAATTATTAACCTGTTGCGTCAGGTAACTCGTGCCCCAAGAGATGCAAAATTCCTTCTTGTGATGCTTCTGTTTCAAATGTCCAGTCTTACAACCTTTGGAGCTTGTACTGGTACGTTAGGTGGTCCTGCAACCCAGATCGAAATGCAGACCCAAAATGCCTTAACCGATCTCCGCATCTGGTTAGACCGATACACCGATGCTTCACCAAAAGAAGCTCAGGGGATGGAGTCGGATGGCAAGCAACTTGTCGCTCTTCATCGTGAACTCGTTAAGCAACTTGCTAGCGCCGATCCACGCATGGCTCACAAACTTGCCTTACCTGCTAGGTTTCGCGCAAGCCTACCAAGCTCGCTCCAAAATTTAGCAGCAGTGGCGGTTACTGGCACCGGGAAGCTCTTAATGGAGACTCTTGAGGCCTCTGATTTTCTGCCGAATGGGACCGATGAACCCACCAAGAGCGTGACACGACATATTGTCGAAATTAACGAACATAGCTATGAGGTCGGCTCGGAGCACACATCGCTTCTAGGGATGCCCTTGGGCACAACGCTTCCCATTCACGCGGTTGTAGTCGGTCGATCTCTTTACGCCTCAACAGTAACAGCATTCGATGCGAGCAAGACAAGGTCTCAATCGAGGACATCGTATTCATCTTCGCCAGGTCTACCCACGCCAGGTCCATTCCAAAAGGCAAATGTGAATCATACTTTTGGGATGAAGAAGGTGATGTTTGTGACGCAAGCAAATACGAGTGACATACCTCGCGCCACGAATGCCAGCGCTAAGGCGTATGCAGAGAGTGTTGAAAAAAGATTAAACACCTTTTACGGCAGGAACTCACGCGGTGCGATCTCCTTTCAAGTGACTGCGATGCCGGTGGTCTTTGATGCGCCGGATTTGTCCACCGCACTCGTGAAGTTGAAGAAGATGGGATACAATAAAGCTGATTACGACCTGGGAGTTGCTGTCGGAGGGCCGCATAAGAGAATGTCAGCCCAACTCAGTGGATTCTGGGTTTATGCTTTTCCGAATATGCATGAATTTGGCCATGTGCTCGGCCTCCACCACTCCAATAAATGGAAAAGCTCTACGAAAGATCCTATTGGACCTGGTCACACCGGTGAATATGCCGGTTTTGGAACGATGGCGTCTAGCGGAAGCAGTGGAGGCTTGAATGTCTGGGAACGCTACTTTCTCAACTGGATGACTGACGAAGAGCTACCTGTCGTAGAAAAAAGCGGAACTTATGTGATTCAAAATAGGACAACTTCCTATTCTGAGGAGACGCGTGGTCAGGTGTTTGGGATACGGATACCGAAAGGAGTCGGCCATTATGTTATCGACTACCAACCCTTTCTTCAAGGTGATAGATGGGTTCCATATGCCAATCTCTATTGGGGTAGTCAACACGCGAGATTCTATTCCCGACAAGATTACATTGCACCCTTTCCGCACCTTATCAACAATGGCATGCCCATCTCGCATTTCCTTTCATTGGGTTTGACATTTAGTGACAAAATTGCGGGCATTCACATCACTCCAGTTGCTGCTACGGAAAGCACAATAACTATCAAAGTCGTCCTTGGGCACTTCGACAAGAACCGCCCTCCAATCATCAGTAGGATATCAAGTGATAGAGACCACGTAGCTTCGGGTGACAAAATAGATGTTGCCGCCCATGCAACGGACCCGGATGGGGATCAATTGAGCTATTTTTGGTCCTTTCATGGGCTGAATAACTCAACGGGACGAAACGTGTCACGCACGCTTCGTTACATGTACCGAACGGGGAAGAGACCATTTGCCGTATCCGTAATTGTTAGTGATGGCCGGGGAGGTATGGCAATGAAATCCATGGCACTCGAAACGGATACATGGAAAGAAGATCCGTCTAATCCTGCGGATGTGACACCCCCGGATGTTAGCGTCAATGCAACAAGAATCCTCCGAACTCAAGGCCCGGTAACCATTAATGTGAAAGCGGCAGACGCGAACGGAATTAGAAAGGTGGCTCTGCACACGGGCCCAGCTTTTGGGTCGCTTTTTAGGATTGGTCTGAAGCGCTCGGATCCTGGAACATTGTTTAAAGAGCTTGAGAGCGGTCCCTTTTCTTTTAAACTTGATCCATCTTTCTTCAATCTGACTCAAGCAGGTGCTCGAAGGCAGGTCAGTATAGATGTCTGGGACAAGGCTGGAAACCGCATCAGCTCAGAACCGTTTCAGATTGAGTACGGTGATCCTACAGACAAGGTACCACCACGGGTGGTATTCTTACAGCCGACTCCAGGGCAAGTCATTTCAAGATCTCAGACATCCTATCCATACTTCCCGATATCTTTCAAAATTGAAGTGCATGATAACCGGCCAATGGAGAACACTTTCTTCGAAATGTTTGTGGATGGTGCATTTGCAGAATTCGAGCCATGTTATGTGAGGACCGGAACCCATTGTGAGATTGATGGAATAAGCCTGTTTCGGCCAAACTGGGACAAGTTTACAAAGGATGAACATCGATTTGCCGAGGGGAATCATACTCTGAGCATTCGGGGTAGAGATGTGGCGGGCAACCTGGTCGAGTCGAGTGTCTCCTTCGTTTACGATGACCCATCCACAAGTGATGGTCCGAAGCCAACCCCACCACCAGCTGACAAGACACCGCCGATGGTGCCAGACGGGCTCTCAGCAACTGCTCAGTCTGAAACTACGGCGAACGTGAGTTGGCATGCTTCGTCAGATGCTGGTGGCCTGCGAGGTTACGAGCTTTATCGCGATAGTCATCGAATCGCCGAACTGAGTGCAGGGTCGACGAGTTATGTGGATAGCGCCTTGACCGCGGGGACGACGTATCACTACGAAGTTCTCGCAGTGGATCGTGCAGGTAACCGATCCGCGAAGAGCGCGCCGGTTACTGTTAGGACGAACGAGTCAACTTCGCCTCCTGACCCCATCCTGCCTGCTCCCCCCAAGCCTGAAGATAAGGTGCCTCCTACTGTGCCAACGGAGGTGCGAGGCCTTGTGCTGGGCTATGACCAGGTGCGTGTCCAGTGGGCGTCTTCCACCGACCTTGACGGAGCTGGTGTCCAGAGCTACGAGGTGTTTAGGGACGGGAAACTTATCAGAATGTTAGATGCCAAGTCAGTATTGTTTGTTGATTCAGGCCTCAACCCGTCTACAGCGTATCGCTACCAGATTCGG
>JAFCZD010000440.1 GCA_019314525.1 Deltaproteobacteria bacterium | reverse complement strand
AGACACAACCGACCACGCCATGCCGGTGGATAGCAGCTTCGACCGGCCAGCAGACGCCGCCATCGATCTTGACCTCCCCACCACAGACATCTCCTTGGATTCTGACCTCCCGGCGCCAGACACTTCCATCTCCCAAGATGCCCCCAGCGCTGACCTCCTGGCAGCTGCTGACATCCCTGTGGCGGGCTGCGTTACTCTTGGGGAGGCACCCACACAACCTTTGGGTGGAATAAGCCAGAGCGTCGCCGCCGCAGGATCTCTCGTCATCATCGGCGCCTCTGATACAGTGACCGATGGCGTCACCCTCTACACACGCAGCGGCAGCTCTCTCACCCAAGAGGGAACGTTCTCTACCTCTATTGGCCTGGGCGCTCTCAACGGGACTGACAACGAAGTGGTGGGCACCTATCTGAGAAACGACCGGGCCTATCTCGCCACCTATTATGGTGGGGTGGTTGTGCTCGATGTTTCCAATCCAGCCAGCCCAAGCTTCGTCGCGGGGCTCCACATCATCAACGAGACCTGGGCTGTGCAGGCCACAGACACCCACATCTTCGCCACGAACACCGGCCTGGGTTTGGTGGTGCTGCAGGTGCAGGGTGAAAACCTCGTGCAGCTGACGACCCTCCCCCTTGCCGGCGCCCCACACGATCTCCATATCGTCGGCGACCAGCTCTTCGTGGCTACCTACTCCCACGTTCACGAAGTGGATATCTCCACGCCTGACGCCCCGCAACTCGTGCGCAGCGTCGATACGTTCACCCATGCCTACGAGCTCTGGTCTGGAGATGGCCGGTATATCTATGTTGTCGAAAAGATGAACGCCAGGTTAGTGGTGCTCGACATGAGCGCCACGCCAGGAGATGAGCAGGTCGCGGTCTTCGACACCGGCACCGCCGCGCGCTGCGTTGACGGCGCTGGCAACCACCTGGTGGTGGGCACAGACGATCGGCTGCTGAGCTACGACCTCTCCATACCGGAGGCACCAGCACCCCTAGACGGACCGACAACAAATCAGTCCACCTACGAGGTCGCCCTCATCGACGGCGTTGTCATCGCTGGCTTGCGTGACGGGACCGTGCAGATGGGTGAAGTCCAAGCTTGCCCTTGATCTTGCCCGGCGGATCTTGTCCGGCGGATCTTGGGCAGCGGACTCAGCGCGTCGCGATCTTGCCCAGATAAGTGTTTCGCATCTTCATCCTCAGTGCGTGATGCGCTTGGCTGCCGAGATCTGAGCCTTGTTTGTGTTGCTTGCCTTCTTCGCCTTGTCCTCGTGCCCGTGAAGGATCCGGTCCCAGACGATCCTCGCGCCCATATCGATGATGGACTTGAGGGCAAAGTTCGTCGTCCAGCTGGAGTTCAGCACCCGGGGGGTATTGGTGGCCGTCTCCATTAAGAAGGTCTGGTCCGCGATGTCTTTCCACTTCTTCGCCGAACCATCTTTGTCCTCGATCCCCTTTATCTTCAGCGCGCGTAGCACCTTGGACCATCGCCGGTCGGCGTGGGCTTGATGGTATTTGTGAATCTTGATGTTGAGGTTGTTGACGCCATTTTGCGCGAAGTCCTTGCCCATCTCAAAGGCCATCAGGCCGCCCCAGTCGTAGCCTTTGCGGAGCAGCCCGCTGCCCAGGCCAAGGGCTGTCGCCCCGCTCTTCATGCCCTCAGCGACGCCAAAACCGAAAAAGCCAAAGGCCGCAGACATGCCCGCGTCCTGGACGATGCGCTTCACGTTGGGCTTGTCCTGGCCGTTGATCATCGAGAGGCTGTGGGCCCATGCGCTGCTGACTCCAGATGCCAAGGCTCCGCCTGTGCCTGTCCCAATGATCGCGGGGACATTGACCGCCGTAATGGAGGCGCCGACACCAGCGGCGGCGATGCTCTCGGTGACCGCGGCGGCCAACGCGGGCGCGACACCCGTGAGCGAAAAGCCCGCCACCTCTACCGCCCCAACGGGCAACACCACGGCCATCACCCCCAGGAGCCCAGGCCCCCACATGAACGCCTTCCCTGGGTTCTTCTTCACCCAGCGCCCGGCCTTACCCGCTGCCGTGGCTGTCTTCTTGCCGCCTTGCTTCGCCGTAATCCAGGTGGCCTTGGGGATCCCCTCAGCGGCGGCGAGCGCCGAGTAGTACTTGCGAAACGCGCCCCAGGATTTCTTTGTGTTGGTCTTGGTCTGATGCAGCTTCTCTGCTGCCCAACGCGTGGGTCGTTTCAGGGCGGCGACGGGGTGCAGCACACCCCCGACAACCTTCTTCAGGATGCGACGCTCGGTATGGCGAAAGGCTGTTGAGTTGAAGAATTTCGAGCTGTCGAGCTTGGCGTTGATGCGCGTGTGTATCTTTGCTCGGAAACCGAGCTTGGCGGAGTGCTTGGCCAAGTGCTCGTTGGCCTCTGCAAACGTGGGAAGCATCACACCCACCGAAACCAAGAATACCCAACTCCAGGATTTCATGGAATACATACCCAGCACGTCTCATGCCAAGCTACGCATCTTGAAAATACTAACGTTTCTCTTGGTATTTCACTTTATGGCAACTGAAGCTGCCATGTATCTTTACAAGAATGATAAGGGTGAGCTGGACTGCTAGGCGCCGCTGGCGCCCTTCACCAGCGCCACCTCGCGCTCAAGGTGAGCCCGCCCCCCCTTGCCGATACGATAAATTTGGCCCCGCCAGGACACCTTATGGCGCAAGAGCGCTGACATCGCCGAGAGCCCCATCAAGAGGTCTGTCACCGGCACCATCCAAAGCAGCCATGGCAAGCACGGATCGCGAATGTAGCGCAGGTTGAGTGAACACACGGCCACCCAGCGAACCACCACCAGGGCCAACACGACGCCCACAGAGGTCGCGCAGGGTCGCAGGGCCACAGAGAGCAAGGCGAGAGGGAGGGAGAGGCGCAGCAGCAGATAGAGCCCGTAGAGTGGTGCGGAGAGCATGCGACGCATGCCCACGTGCCAGCGATCGGCCTTCTGTAGCGCAGCGCGGGTAGAAGAGTGGCGCTGGTACACCACCACCGGCTCTTCACAAAGATGCACTCGATAACCGACGTCTCGCACGCGTCGGGCAAGAGAGACATCCATCAGCAGTTGCTGACGGAGAGAGTCGAGCCCACCCAGCACCTCGAGGGTGTCACGCCTCATCGCCATGGTCGTACCCACGGCCACCGCGAAACGCCGCTGCCAAGTCCCCAGCAGCCCCATGAAGCCCACGAAGTCGTTGTTGATCGCCCCCCCAATGAGGGCGGCGCCCACATCACGTGCACCGCGATAGGCTGGATAGCAACTCACCAATCCCACCCCAGGGTTGCCCAAGGGCACCATGAAGCGGCGCAGATAGTGGCTGTCGGGGAAGTAGGCGTCGCTATCGACAAAGACCAGCCAATCACCGCACGCATGCTCGATGCCATGGATGAGGTTGTGCATCTTCCCCAGAGAGGCTGTGGACCTCCCCGTGATCAGCAGCTCCATTCGGGGCTCCATGTCCCCCGCCGCTGCGCGCCCCTTCATCAACGCGCGAATCATCGGCACCGCCGGGTCATCCTCACGCTCGACACAGACGAGGATCTCGAAGGGCACACCCATGCACTGTTGCGTCCAACTGATCACGTTTGCGGGGAGCTCATCGTCGACCCCCTTCATGGGCACAATCAACGAGACAAAAGCGGGTCTCCCTTCACGTGCCCGCAGGCGCCGCCTCTGACGCCAGAAGAAAAAGGCCGTGTGCAAGGGATAGCTCAGCGTCACCAAGGCTGTGAGCAGCGGCGGGAGCAGCAGGCAAAGCAGGAGCGTTGTATTTTCCATGCCCTCGGTCATTGCAAGGCGAGGGCCAACAGAAAAACTCTTCATTCAGGGGCTTTAGGAAGGTGTAAACACCAAAGTGTGCAAAGCGCTGCCCAGTCGCCGTGTGACGGACTGCACACTCCGCTCCAGCTTCAGGACAAATAGCCGGCGAGAACCAACGCCGCCACAACAGCCCCCAAGAGCGCGCTGCCAGCCATGGCTGCGAGCAGCCAGATCCCCTCGTCCTGCTGGCGCACAACACACCACGCAGCCGCGAGAGTTCTGACACCAAAACCCCGTAAACGTCGGATAGCCAACGTGTAGGTCACGAGGCAATACACCGCCGCCGCAGCCGCCATCAGCGTGGCATCGAATCGTTCGTGCGGGTGCACCACTGCCCACGCAGCGCTAAAAGCGAGAATCGCTGGACCTGGCGCCAACCAGAGGACGTGCAACTCGAACATAGGCGCTTTCCCTCACCTCGCCTGACTTGTCGAAATTCTATCACAAGTCGCCATGCAGCCCAGGGGCGGGGGGGCTCGCGGAGGGGGACTCGCGAGGGCTATGGACGACACACTACTCCCAACAGGCAATATACCACGCATCGAGATCGAGACGCTTGATCAACGTGGATAGCTGAAGAGGGGCGGTCTTGGCGCAGACCGTGGTCGCGTCACCCTCATACTCCGTGTGAAAGACGGCCTTTCCCTTGGCGATGAAGGGCGAAAGCATGTCGCACTCATTCCACTGCAAGCACTCCTCGTTGATTGCAAAATCAAAGAAGGGCTCGAGGTCTTTGACCTGGTCCAGATCATTCTTCAGCGCAATGGAGAGTCCACGCTGATGTGCCGCGCTCGCAAGAAATTTATTATAATCAAGCTGATCGTCGAAGGTCAGAGGAAAGCCCGTGCGGTTGCTATAACCATCAACGTTGTCGGGCTCCACGCCGTCGCATCCTTTGGTCTTGGCCAAGTCCAAGCGCCCCACCATCACCTCACGCACACCCGCATCACGAACATCGAGCCAGAGTTCATTCCACCCTGACATCTTCAAACCTCTCGCTGCCACCGGAATGTCGCTCGCATCAGCTCGCCAATCCTCATAGGAGCCAGCACTGAAATAACAGATCACCACACGCCCCATGGCTTTGAGTTGAGCGATGGTCTCAGAGCTGTTGTCGAAAAGATCGATATCGAACATCTGAACCTTGACCGAGGTGTCGACCTTGTCGGACCTTGTCGGTGAGCTGCCACTGCCACGTTGTGCCAGGCTTCGGGTGCCAAATACTGCCCACGGGGTCTCCGCTGTCCGGCTCGGGGGCGCCAACATCCGGTTCAGGAGCGCCGGCATCAGGCTCAGGGGCGCTGGTGTCAGGTTCGGGGGCGCTGGTGTCAGGTTCGGGTGTGCTGGTGTCAGGTTCGGGTGCGCTGGTGTCAGGTTCGGGTGCGCTGGTGTCAGGCTCGGGTGCGCTGGTGTCAGGCTCGGGTGTGCCGGTGTCAGGCTCGGGTGCGCTGGTGTCAGGTTCGGGTGCGCCAGCGTCAAGCACAGTGACCGGGGCCACTTCAAGCACGAGACATCGGTCATCATAGCGATCGCAGGCGTTTGGTCTCAGACCATCACGACACGCGTAATAGAGT
>JAFCZD010000439.1 GCA_019314525.1 Deltaproteobacteria bacterium | reverse complement strand
CAGGGGATGTCTCCACAGTGGGCATGGTGGCCTCGGGGTTGATGAACGCCTTCAAGGTGGGCGTGTACGCGGCGCCAAGCGTGACCGCCGTCGCGGCACCCCTGATGGGGGGCTCTGCCATTCGGAGTTTTCGCCAGGCCAAGACCTGGGAGGCGCGCATGGACGCCGCTTCGAGCTTTTCTTGGTCTTTGCAGGGTGGCGCAGAGTTTCTAAAAAATGGAGTGGCCTTTGGCGCGGCAGCAGGTGTGGCCGGTGGCGCGCTCGAAGCGACGGCTGGTGCATATCGCCTGTGGACGGGCCTCCATGGGAAGAAAAAGAGCCGTGCGCGGGTCATTCAAGGCGCCATTGAAGTGGTGGCAGGTGTCAGCTGGGTTGCTTATTCGCTCAATATCGCCTTCCCCACGAACCTTGCCATCTTCTCCGCAGCTACTGCGGCGCGCCTTGGTTATCTTGGTTATCGTAGACACCAAGAAGCCAAGAAAGAGAAGAAGGCGCCGCCCAGCACCAAACACGCGGTGCCAGTTGCGTTTCTCTGGCGTGCGCCGCCACGAGCGGCTTGAGGTTTAGGGCGTCTTTACAGGCCCTGGCATACTGCTGGGCGTGCTCTGGGGCAGTCCTGGAAAGAGCAGCTCTGCCAGCGGGCAGTGGTCTACGCCAGCGGCTTTGGAGTCGCGGCGGAAAAAACCCTCGCGTTGGGTCTTTTTCAGCCCTCCAAAAGCGATCCACCAATAGCGGGTCTTCCGGTTGGTGACGTTGGCCGTGATCCACTCTGCCACCAGCGTGGCGCGCTCTTCACGGCTGGCTTCAGGGGGAGCGTCCGCGAGTTTTTCGGCGTGGCAGATCAAGTGCCAGGCCTCAGCGTAGCTTTGCTTCTTCTCTTCATCCTTCTTCTCACTCTCGGCGTTAACGTCCTTTTCGGGGGTGGTCTGCTTTCTGGTTGAGGCTGCGCAGGCAGCCAAGAATCCACAGAGCAAGATGAAGGGGACCAGGCGCGACATGAATCCTCCGCTCAACGCTGACGCAGCGTGTAACCCTTACGCTCGAGTTGTTTCACGATGCTCGTTTTGCCCACGAGGTGGCCAGCTCCGACAACAATCAGGTGTGGCACTTTTGTCTTTTTCAACATGTCATCGATGGTCTTGGCCATGCTGATGTTGCGTTTGATCACCAGCCTGTCGTAAACCGCACGAAACTCGGGGCGGCGTGTGCGTGACGCTTCCATCAGTGCGCCAAGCCCTCTCACGTCGCCGCGTTTCCAGAGCGCTACCATCTGCTTCATCTGCGTCGCCACGAGCGTCATCTCAGAGAGCGTGTAAAGCAGGAAGCTTTCCTGCTCTTTGCTGGAAAAGCCTGCGAAGAGGTTGATTTGGAACTCAGCGCCTTCGAGCTCGGCGATCGAGCGTGCACCCTTCTTCTTCAAGAAATGCATCTCGATGCCAAGCTGTGGATCATAGCCGCTCTTCTGCAAAGCCATGGCTGTGAGGGTCAGGGCTAAGAGCCAGGGGCGCATGCGGTCGATGGCCATCATCGGCAAACCAACCTTCTGTGCCTCGTTCTTGACGCGTGTGTAGGTCTTCGCCGAGATATGCTGCTGGAGCGAGTCTGGTGGGCTGTACATGCCACGACTCATCACACTGCTGAGGGCCGCGCCGATCTTGCTTGGGTTCGCCTCGAGGGCCAAGACCTTGCTTGCGGCGAAGGCCTGCTCCATGGCCTTGGGCAGCGGGTAGAACGCCTTGTTCCCCATGTGGATCGAGCCTAGGAGATAACTCATTCTACCTTGATGGGAGATCTCCCAGAGGAAGGATTCGGCCTGAACGGGTTGTGACGCCAGCAGGGTGAAGATGACGATAGAGAGGCTAAAAGTACGCATGATTCCTCCGAGTCGGCGAAGACTAGACGTTCGCGGCCGAAGTCGCGAACCAAAAGAAACGAGAGATGACGGCAGAGAAATGCCAAGGAACCGTTTAGAACGCGCCCTCACAGCTTCTGGGGTAGGTTCTGAACGGTTCATCATTTCAGCCGAGAAGGTCTAGCCGAGACGGCGCCAAGCGCAAAATGCTTCAACGCCTTTGCAGGCGTTCAGGTCAACGTCTAGAACCTTCGAGGCATAAATCGCGAAGCAAGAGAAACGAAAGATTTCCGGGGTGGTTTCTGAATGGTTTAGTATTTCTGCCGAGCGGGTCTAGGGGCCTGCCAACACGATGCTTCGGTGCTATCGTGCACCCTTCGGGATGTTGCGCCGACCCCCGAAATACCCTTCGGGCGCCAGAGGATGCGAATGCAGCGAGAGATTACACAGCAGAAGGTGGCTGGAGCCATCGACTTTCTAGCTGAGCCGATGCCAGGGTTCCACACGGCCACCTTCATGATGCGCATTGAGGGTGGACTTTGCAGCGAGCCAGCAGATCAGCTCGGTTTGGCCTATGTGATCGAGCAGGCTCTCGATAAGGGCACGGCGCGGCGTTCAGCGCGCGAACTGGCCGACGCCTTCGACGCCGTGGGCGCACAGATGGCCGTCTACACTGGGCGTCAGGGCTGGGTCCTCGTGGGCTCCTCTTTGCCTGAGCACCTCACCACCGCCATCGAGCTTATTGGCGAGGTGGTGTGTGAGCCGGCTTTTCCTGAGGAGGTGGTGCAGACGGCTGTGGCTCTGACCCTGCAGGAGCTGTCAGGGCTCGAGGATTCGCCCCGGGGCCTGCTGCGCCGCAAGATGACACAACAGGTGTATGGCCCGATTCTTGGGCGTCACATGCTTGGTGATGAAGAGTCGCTGGCGCGTGTGGACGCGGCGAGGGTCCGTGAGCACTTTGCGCGGCTGGCGACGCGTTCGGCGATGACCATGGCGGTAGCCGGCAAGATCGACATCCCCCAGATACGTGAAAGTGTGGAGCAGGCCTTTGGTGCTCTGCCCGAGGGGGAGCGTATTCGAGAGGAGATCACCCCCCATTTCCCGGCTGCCAAGGGACACATCACCAAAGACCTCGAGCAGACGCAGATCGGCATCAGCTTCCCTGGGGTGGGCTACGCTGACCCTTCGTTCGCGACGGAGCAGGTGATGCTTGGCGTGCTCTCGGGGGGGATGAGCGCTCGGCTTTTTGCTGAGGTGCGTGAAAAGCTGGGGCTCGTCTATTGGGTGGGTGCCTGGCATGAGCAGCCCCGGGGGCTGGGGGTGGTGCATGTGGGCGCCGCAACGAAGCCTGAGCGTTGCGCCAAGACTTACGAGACGTTGCTCCGTGAGATCGCTCGGCTAAGCGAGGACTTGACAGAAGAAGAGTTGGAACGCGCCAAGACCGGCATCGTGGCCGAGAGCACCACTTCTGGCGTCTCAGTGCAGCAGCGAGCCAACGACCTGATGGTCGATCATTTCCACTTGGGCCGCGCTGTCCGGGCAGAAGAGAAGCTCGACGAGATACGTCGGGTGACGGTGGATGATATCCGCGGCTACCTCAAAGAGCACCCGCGGGATTCACTTTCAGTGGTGACGGTGGGCCCAGCGCCCCTGGGCGAGGATTGAGTCAATGGCGAGCTTCATCGAGCACAAGTTGGAAAACGGCCTGAGGATTTGCCTCGAGCCCCTCTCCCATCTGCCCTCCGCTGCCTGCGGTTTCGTTGTGTTGACGGGCGCACGGGATGAGCGCCCAGAGGAAGAGGGTGTGAGTCACTTCCTCGAGCATATGAGCTTCAAGGGCACCACTCGCTCCAGCTGGGAGAGGATCAATCAGCGTTTTGACGAGCTGGGGAGCAAGTACAACGCCTTCACGAGCCATGAGCGTACGATGTACTACGGCTGGGTCCCCTCGGAAAACCTGATGCCGCAAATCGATCTTCTGGCGGAGATGATGCGCAGTGCCTTACCCCAAGAAGAGTTTGATACGGAGAAGAAGGTGGTCCTTGAGGAGATCGCCATGTATCGCGACAGCCTTGAGAGCAGCATGTTCGATTTGGCGAGCAAGGAGCTCTTTGCCGGGAGCCCGCTGGCCCTAAGCGTGCTTGGCACCGAGGAGACGATTGGCCCCTTGAAGCGCGAGCAGATGGTGGACTACTACCGCCGGCGCTATGGGCCGGAGAATATGCTCTTCGTCGCCAGCGGCCGCTTCGACAGCGACGCGGTGATTGCCCAGGTTCGAGAGCAGACGGCTGGGTGGGAGCGCGGAGAAGGAGGTCGCTCTCAGCCCGCGCCGAAGATGCAGACGGGGATAGCCAAGCAGCAGATCGGCAAGTTCAAGCAGCAGGCGCTGATGCTCTGCTACCCCGCGCCTTCGGGGGAAGATGATGACGTGCGTGTTGGTGTGATGGCTCGCATCCTCTCTGGCGCCAACAGCCGTATTTTTTGGGAGGTGATGCAGCGCGGCATTTGTCCCGACGCAGGCGCCTTTCACCTCGATTACAACGACACCGGCGTCTTCGTGCTCTACGGGCTCTGTGAGCCGGAGCGCGCCGATAGTGTCCTCGCGGCGCTGCGTGAGCAGGCGGAGAAGCTCAGCGCTGATGGGCCTACCGAGTTTGAGGTTCAGCGCGTGAAGAACAGCGTGCGCACCCAGCTGGCGCGTGATGGTGATGCCCCCATGCGTCGACTTTTACAGGTGGCGACCGATGTGGAAATTCTCGGCGCGCCCCGGTCCCTCGAGGCCGCGCTGGAGCAGGTCGAGGCGGTGCAGGTGGCTGACGTGCGAGCGGCGCTCGAGGAGTTTCCGATCACGGGCGATGGCATGTTGGTGAGTGTGGGGCCCGAAGATTGGCCAGCAGGCTAATTAGGGCCGGTCGACTGGCGGGTTGACTGGCGGGTTGACTTGGCGGGTTGACTGGCAGGTTGACCTCTACTGAACGCAGGTATGTGTCTGGGAGTCGCAGCTGTAGTTGTTGTCTTCATCGCAGTGTCGGTCTGCCCAACAGCTCACCCGACAGATGTCGTCATTGTCGCAGGCGTATCCACTACAGTCGCCATCATTCTGGCAGGTGACGGTTTGCAGGCACTTCTGGGTGAAATAGTCACAGATGTAGCTATCGTCGCATTGGTCGCTGGTGGTGCAACTCGTCAGGCACTGCCCTGTAGCGGGATTACAGGCAAAGCCGTCACAGGTGCTTACATCACAGGTCTGCAGCTCGACGCATTG
>JAFCZD010000438.1 GCA_019314525.1 Deltaproteobacteria bacterium | reverse complement strand
CTCGGCGCGCGCACCCACATGGGAGGGGTCGATGCGATAGATGACGCCAGCGTGAAGGCTCACCATGGGCAGTCCGCCGATGACGGGCAGTGGAAGAGCCACTCCCAACGTGCTGCTCAAGGTAAAATGCACGCCCGTCGCCACTTCGCCCCCAAAGGAGAGCATGGCCCAGTCGCGGATGCCGATGGCGTAAGTCAAGGCGACGCGCGCCGCGAGATCGCAGTCGTCACAGCCGCCGAGCCCCCCCAGCAAGAGGTCCATAGCGGGGCCGCCCCACGTGAGCGCTGTCCAGCGATCTGGGGCCAACTGCACAGTCTCTTTGAGTGGCTTCTTCTCATCATCGTTGGAGAAGCGCAGCTCAAACGCTCCCGACGAGAGCTTCTTGACGCAGCCACCTTTGGGCGCGGTGGCTGCGTTATCCTCCGCACAGGGTGGCAGGGTTTCGGGTTGTCCCAGCCGCCGGGTCCGACGCCAATGGCCACCCACGGTCAAGGTCGCTTGGGTGCGTAGCACCCGGCGGAAGCGGCGCTGTGTGCCCACGCTGAAGACCGGAAGCTCGGCGACCTCTCCTGGATATCGGGAAAAACGCGGATGGCGACTGACGATGAGCGGGGGAGCGATGGCCGGTGGCTTGGCGCTGGCCCAGGCGCCGTGGTCCAAGACGCGCGGGATGATCACGCTCAGGGTGGACGTGCCAGCTGCAAAGCTGATGCAGGCGACCTTGAGTGAGGCGTCGTCGGGGGCATCGCATTTCTTCTGGCAGGCTACAGGGGGCTTCCCGCCGAGCTGCAGCGTCTCAGCAGCGGAAGAAAGCTCCATGCAGACGTCCTTGCTCGCGCCGCTCTCATTCTGAATGCGCAGTTGGCCCACGCTCTTGCAGCGTAGCCGCCCCCTGTGTTGTGTGCAGCTCAGCTCCAAGCTCTCCGATGTCACCGTCAGCACGCGACCGGAGAGCTTACTTTGGGGCCGGGCCGTTAGCAGGGTCACAGCCTTTTGGGTAGAGCTAGCGGTAGGGCTAGCCCCTGCCACGGGAGTAGCCGTGCTGATCATCAGCAGTGAAAGCCTCAGAGTTGTCTTGGCGCTAAAAACCATGTTCATGCATCTCCCCTTATGGCAGCGGCGCGCAGACGTCTCGCAAAAAGTCGTTGCTCGCCGCGTCGAAGTCCGCCCCGAGCCACCAGCAGTCGTCATCATCGTCGATGTTGAGCTGGTCGATGAAGGCCTGCTCGTCTTTGCACTCGTAGAGATAGTTCCACCAATCAGAGCCAAAGAGCACTCGCCCCGTGAGCCCATGTTGCTGCATGTAGCGCACGTTCTTGGCGTAAGTCTTTCGTTTCTTCGTGCCGTTCACTGTGTCGAAGGCCACGTCGGTGTAGACCTTCACGCCATCCACCTGACTGTAGCTGCTCATCAAGTCCACGATCTCTGGACACCAGGTGGAGCCGCCTTGTCCGCCGAGGTTTGCTTGTTCGAGCCGGTCGAAGTGCGCCAAACAGAGCCGGAAGACGCCCTGACGATCGTTGCGAGTGGCGAGCATCTTCAGCACATCCTGCCAATCGCTGGGGGAGGCCCAATCAGCATAATTGGTGTAGCCGCCCCGCAGCCCGGCGCCGCCGACGCTGCAATGGGAGAGCACGGGAATTCCATGATCTTGGCAATAACGAAAGAGCGGCATCAGCTTATCGTTGAAGACGCGTACGCCCATGGGCGGATAGAGTTTAATGCCCTTGAAGAGCTTGTCTTTGCCCACCTGCCCTTGAGCGAGGTCTAGCAGGTCTGCGCTGGAGTAGCCGCGGGGGTCGATGCCCAAGAAGGGCACGATCTCTCGTTGGCCCGGCACGCTCTGCTGGTCAACCAACGTTTTTGTTTCGGCGATCTGCGCCCAGATATCGAGGGTTGGAGACGAGTCGAGCTGTGGAAGGTCCTCGTCGAGAAACGCCTCATCGAAGTTGATCGAGAGCACGATAACGCGCTTGAAAGTATCTGCGCCGGGGCTAGCGGAAAACGCCTGCCAAAGCTCACTATAGCTGATGCGGCCTTCCTCCCCTTGGTCGTTCAGCTCTTGCACGTGGTGCTCATGGGCATCGTAGAGCTTCTTCACCAGCTCACAAAGCGCGTCGCGAAAAGGCAGGCCGTGGTTGGCAGCCTTTAGCTCCAGCGTGCGCTTCAACAGATGTTCCAGCATGTCGAGGTCTTGTTCCTGCGCGTCAACCCCCAACGCATCCTGCACCTCAGCGCGCGTCGCCCGTGAGACGGTGGTCAGCATGGTGATCAGCCCTCCGAGGTCGAGCAAGAGGTCTCCGGCCTCCATGCCCTTGGCCACCTTGATCGCCAACTCGAAGGCCTGGGGCCACGGAAAGTGAAAGGCGTTGAGGGAACGATCGAGGGCCATCAACTGCGCCACCGTGGCGGGGTGTTGACCGAGCAATCCCAGCACGTCACGCGCGGGTCCGTGCAGCGCGCCTCGCAGCAGATAGTAGAGCTGCGGCGGTGGCGTGTGATCCGCAGAAAAGAGGTGAACGTGGATATTCGTATGCATGATGTTGTCTCCCAGCAGATGGCAAGGAGGTTCTCATGGAGGGGGCGGTTGGCCTAGATAACGTCGGCGAATGTCAATACTCAGGGGAAATGGATGGAAGCGTTTGGAGCGCGTCCCAGAATCTGGGGGCACTGGCAGCTACTTCCACTGGCAGCTACTTCGGGGAGAGCGGATAGGGGATTGGCACGGGCCCGCCGGGAGCGGGTGTTTTGTATTTGTAGACCGTATACGTCGTGCTCTCGAGAGCGGCGCGAGATATTGGTATCGCGAAGACGACACTCGGCTCGTAGATAACACCGGCTGCGCTTGAGATGGTCATCACCAAGCCGATTAGCCCCCGAGGGACAATGGTCGCCGCCGGGCTCCTGCAGATCTAGTTGACGCGGAAGCGCTGGCCGAGCTGCACCCTGCGCCCGCTGGGCAGCGCGACGCATCGGGGGTGCCCAGGCCGGTCAGAGCCGGCCACGAATCCGTCTGGACCTGCGGTCACACTGCGGTAGCGGAAGGTGACCTGCTGCTCCTCGGGCTTCCACACGCAGTCCTGCTCACCGGGCCCGAAGGACAGGATCGTGCCCTCCGCCCCGGCATAGACTCTGCCCTGGTCGGTCACGACCACGAAGCTCGCCTGGACTTCCTGGATCGAGGCGACCTTGCCTGTGGTGGTGTGGATGAGTTGGATGCCAGTGAAGTCGCTGCCCAGGAGGGCCAGCCACTCGCCAGAGGGAGACAGGGCCGCCAAGGAGGCGCGGGTGAGGGTGGTCACCACAGCGCCGTCGCGCCAGAGCTGGCCCTCTTCGTTGTCGCTGGTGAAGACCACCCCTGAGGTCGACGCCGCCATGGGGGTGGCGTAGTCGTCGGTCTGGAAGGCGGTCACGACCTCTCCTGCGGCCATGAAGCTCAGGTCGCCCTCATTCTTGAGGACCAGGACCTCGCTGGCCGGGAGGGTCTGGAGATTCTTTGCTGTGGAGGGACCTGGTGTGGGAGCTGAGCCGTCGGTCTTGAATATGTACACTTGGAAATAGTTGGTGCCTACGATGAAGGTCTCGGCGTCAAGCCAGCCCAGGTCCGCGGCCTCGGCCTTATCCTCCTCCTCGGGCGCGGGCACCCTCAGATCGGTGCACCTTCCGGTGTGCAGGTCCCAAAGCGCCATGGGGGCGTCGGCGCGGCAGGCGACCAGCCACCGTCCATCTGGAGAGATTGCAGGTTTAACGTTGGGGGACATGCCCAGGAGGAAGTCCGCCTCAGCATCCACCACCAGCTTGCCATCGCGCCAGACCAGGAGTCGCCGTCGGCTGCCAGCCCACACCACATCCCCGCGCAGGCCTGTCTCGACTGGCTTCACCGGAAGCTCGAGGTAGCGGGGCTGCGGGTCCACCACGTTGAGCACACAGACCGACCGCTCTTGGAGCAGTGAAACCTGGGTCTTCCAGGTACTGGCGCTCCAGGTGCTCAGCGAGCGCATGTCCACGTCGAGTTCGGTATCAGACTGCGTCCCTCCGTGCCCCTTGTGCAGGGCGCCCTGGTGGACAGCGGCCCAGTGTCCGTCAGCCAAGATGGCAATCTCTTCAACCGGTCCCTCGCCCAGCGAGACCTCTCCGTTAGGAGTCCACACCACGCCAGCCTCGGTGCCGGCTACCAGGTGCTCGCCGTGGGAGGCGAGGCAGCGAATCGAACTGTCGGCCTGATGCTGCACGGTGCCATCGAGCGAACAGATGCGCCCATCCGAGAGTCCGACCACCGGCCCCTGCGCGCCCATGACAAGAGCCTTGATAGCGGAGTCCAGCTCAAAGCGTTTCTTGGGCTTTCCCGTCGTGGACCACTGCTGCACGAAGCTCCCGCCTGCAGTCCACCAGGCCTTGGGATCTGCCGCTAGCCCCACCAGCCCTGGATGGTTCAGGATGGCCTTGCGAGCTCCCAGTGAGTGCTTGGAGAGCGTGTGGAGCGCCGCATATCCGGGCCCGCCGGGCCACGCACTCCAAGCGATGAGCAGCTTGTTCTCTTTGGCATTGGACACAGCGTCCACTGCGCTGGGGAAGTCCGAAGCGTAGGCGGTCGAGGTCCAGGCTGTAGGTGAAAGCTGGCTGACCCAGTCGGGGTCCAGGCCCACGTCGAAGACCGCGGTGGGAGGGGCCTCTTCGATAAGCTCGAGGCTGCGAATGTGCGTGCGGACCAGCTTGCGCACTGTGTGCTCGGCATCGAGGCCGTCGAGGGCTGCGGGCTCGAACACATCGGCTAGGCCGCGGAGCAAGAGCGAAGGCGAGAAGTCCACCGAGCCTCCCTCCTCAAGGAGGGTTACCTGGAGGCGAAGGGTGTCAGTGTGCGTAGCGAGGATTTCGAATTCGTAGGTGTCCGTGGACAAGGTATGACTCCTGTGCTGGGTGCGTAGAGAAACGGATTTGCCGTAAACTTCTTACTCGGCATTCTATTCGCTTTTTCGAAAGTGTTGAACCCGTGCTGTCTGGCGGGCAGGTCTGATCCAAGAAACGGAGGGGACGGTTCGCACATTAGCAAGGGTGCGACCTTTTTGCTTAGGAGCTGATGACGGACACACATGTGCCGTAAACGGCGAGCCAGCGCTCG
>JAFCZD010000437.1 GCA_019314525.1 Deltaproteobacteria bacterium | reverse complement strand
TCTGAGGAGATTACAGGGTGTGCGTCTACCCCTGGCCACCGCTTCACGACCTCGACAGATGCTCTCAAGGCCCTCGTCCAAAGCGAACGCCTCGGCACCCCGAGGCATGCTGCGCCCAAGCTTTTGCATACAGGCCTCGAAGGTTGGAACACTGAAGGAAACCACCCTGGTGGGTACTCTCTTTTGACCCCTGCCCCAGGGCAGAGCCCACGCCATCGCGCTCGACGCGAAGAGGGCCAGACAGAACAAGGCCAGATAGAACAAGGCGCTGATCAGGGTTTTCATGGATCTCTCCGACTGGAATGCGTCTTTGGGTGGGTGGTACGCACAGAGGGCGGGAATCTTGCTCTTTATGGGAGAGGAGGCAAGCCTGAATGGAGATTCACGTGTGCGCGGGAATGACGCGTCAGACGATCAAGTTGAGCGCTGAGCGGTCTTCACTCTTGATCTGCTCTGCGATGCCCCGGTTGCGCAACATGATGTTGTGCACGAAGAAGCGCGCGGTCTCGATCTTGTTGTAGTAGTAACGAGACTCGGGATCTTGGGCGTAGAGCTGATCGCGGGTCTCCCAATCTTGGGCGTCTTCGCTTGTGTGCAACGCCTCGAGCTTATCGTGAGCGATCACCGCCTGCTTCAGCAGGAGCCAGGCCACGATCACATTGCCCGTCATCTCCAGGTAGGGCGTGGCGCAGAGCACTGGATAGCGTCGATCGCCCTGCATGCCCTTCATGCCGAGGGTCATGGTGGTGCGTGACCAGTTGTCGATCCCCTTGGCAAGGGTCTCAATCTCACCTTCTAGCTGCACATGCTCTTTGTTGTCCTTCGCCCAGCCCTGCATCTTCTGCAACATCTGACGGAAGTAGAGCCCTGCTTTGGTGGTGAGCTTGCGCCCGAGGAGGTCCAAAGCCTGGATGCCGTTGCTTCCCTCGTAGATCGAGGCGATCTTAATGTCGCGCATGTGGCGCTCGACGGGATACTCGGCGACATAACCGTAGCCACCCATGACCTGGATCGCCAAGCGCGTGACCTCGAACCCCTGGTCACTGGAGTAGGCCTTACACACGGGCGTAAGGAACTCGACGGCGTTTTGTGCCTCAGTGCGCGCCTTCTCATCGGCAGCCCCGTTGGCGATGTCCTGGTAGAAGGCTGTCTCGTAGAGCAGCGCTCGACAGCCCTCCACCATCGCCTTCTGCCACATCAGCATGCGCTTGACGTCTGGGTGCTCGACGATGGCGACGCGCTCGGCGTTGGGGTCTTTGAGCTTCTCGATGTCAACGCCCTGAATGCGCTCTTTGGCGTATTCGAAGGCGTAGTTGTAGGCCTGTGCCGCCAACCCCACCCCCTGGAGCGTCACGCCGAGGCGGGCATGGTTCATCATATGAAACATATAGCGGATGCCCTGACACTCCTCACCCACGAGGAAGGCCTTGCATTTGTCGTCATCACCGAAGCTCAACACGCAGGTCGCTGAGCCGTGGATGCCCATCTTATGCTCGATGCCCGCGCAAACCACGTCGTTGAAGTCGCCCGGGTTTCCCTGAGCGTTGGGCAAGTACTTCGGTACAACGAAAAGGCTCAAACCCTTGATGCCCTTGGGAGCGTCCTGTGTATGGGCGAGCACCAGGTGCACGTGGTTTTCGCACATATCATGGTCGCCAGAGGTGATGAAGACCTTGGTGCCGGTGACATACCATTGGTCGCCCTCTTTGCGCGCCACGGTCTTGATATCACCCACGGCTGAACCCGCTTGGGCCTCGGTGAGGCACATGGTGCCCTGCCAGGTGCCCGCGATGAGCTTAGGCAGGTAGGCTTTCTTGATCTCCTCGGTGGCGAACTCGGCAAGCATGCCAGCAGCCCCGTTGGTGAGCCCTACGGAGAGCGAAAGCGAACAACAGGCGCCCACCTGCATCTCCCCTACAGCCATCTCCACGACGGTGGGCAAGCCCATGCCCCCGAGCTCTTCGCCGGCGGAGATGCCCAACCAACCATTTTCACAGATGGCGCGGTAGGCGTCGCCAAAACCCTTGGGCGTGAAGACTTTTCCATCTTCAAAGCGACAGCCCTCTTTGTCGCCGGGTCCGTCGATGGGGGCGATGACGTCCCGGTGAAACTTCGCGGCCTCGTTGAGCAGCAGCTCGATGGATTCCTGATCGCTCTCGGAGAAGCGCTCACATGTGCCTAATTGAGCGAAGTCCACCCCCTCAAAAAGGGCGAAGCGAATGTCCCGCAGGTCGAGGTTGAATTCACGGTCTGGCATCTAGACTCCTCCTGACGGCGCGCACACGCGTCTCTGCCACGCCATCGGTGATCACCGGCTGCCCGGCGTCGTTTTCAGCGATAAAGGTAAACCTCTTTGACGTATCGGTGATCTGAGGTGAAAAGACACGCATCGTCAGCGCCTTGCCAGGATGCGCAGGCTTGGAGAATCGCACCGCGAGCCGCACCAGCTGCTCAGGATCGTTCTCACAAAGCTCGCTCAACACAGCGCGCCCACAGCAGGCCATGACGCAGAGACCGTGCATGATCACTCCGCCCAAACCCGCTGCCTGCGCCACACCCTCGTAGAGGTGGATGGGGTTGGGATCGTTGGCGGCCTTGGCAAAGAGCGCTGGTTGTTCTTCGTGTGTCTTCAACTCGAGCGCGAAAACTTCATCTCGACCCTCCACCTCCATGGGTGGAGTCTTCTTCTTGGGCTCGCCCTTCTTGCGCCGAGCGCGCACGAAGAAGCTGGCGACGCCCTCCACGAGGAGGTCTCCGCCTGCATCGGTTGCCCGCACCTGCACCCGCAGCAGTTGCCCGCTCTCCTTCTCCTCGAGGTCTGTGACCTGGGCCTCGGCTAGGACCCGCGCTCCCACACGAATCGAGCGATGGTAGCGATAGTCCATTTCACCGAAGACCAGGCGCGTGAAATCTGCGCCCGCTGCGCTCAGCACCTTGGAGTAGAGTGGGTTGAAATAGCGTGCGGTGAAGACCGGTGGTGCGGCGAAGTCAGTGTGGGAGACGTCAACAAAGCGGGGGTTTTCGTCACCTGTGGCGAGAGCAAACGCGAGGACCTCTTCGGCCCTCACCGCGACAACCTCCACGTGTGCCCGCAGGCCTTGGGTCTGATGGGGCAACATCTTCGATTCACCGCTCATAAGGGGGTGATCACCCCCAGGACTTTTTTCAAGTCAAAGACTCGCTGGAACTTGAGCATGTCTGCAAGTTCTGTCACCCGCATGCGCCCATCGATGAAAGCTCGCTGGGCGTCCACGTCTCCTTTGGCGATAGCCCAGAAGGTCTCGCTGTCGGTCTCGATGACGCTGCTGGGCTTACCCACACGCCCTTCGCTAACACTACAGAGCCCCTGCCTCACACGTACGGTGTAGCGCCCACACCCCATAACATCGAAGAGCAGGCGGGCGCTCCAGCGCCGAGCCCGTCTGGCCCGGAATCCAACGGTGAGGTGCTCAAAGAGCCTCTTTATGTGTTGGGCTTGTGCATGAACGATGGGCGCCCTCTGCTCTTCACAGGGGGTAGGGTCGATGGCAATAGCCTCGAAACGCTCGGCGATATGTTCCGGCGTCCACGAATCACCTCGCAGCCCTGGGGACACGCCCATGGCGTACTCAAAGAGGTAATCGCCATGCATGCCAAAAATCCGGCCATTGATCTGTGCGGCGAGGTCTGAAGCAAGGAAGCTCAAGAGCGGAGCCACGAGCTCAGGACGCATGCCCTCAGGGACGAAGGGTGCTTCGGTGGTCATACGCGTGGTCGCCACAGGCGCCACCGCGTTGACACGCACACCTTGAAGCGATAGCTCCAGCGCCAACGCCCGAGTGAGACCGAAGATCCCCGCCTTGGCTGCGGCGTAGTTGACCTGCCCGACGTTACCAAGCAAACCCGCTATAGAGACGGTGTTGATGATCGCCCCGCCTTGCTCTTGGTCCACCATCACGTCGGCTGCAGCCCGCGAGCAAGCAAAGGTGCCACCGAGGTGCACGCCGATGACCGAATGCCAATCTTCATCACGCATCTCGAAAATCGATGCGTCACGCAAAATACCGGCGTTGTTAACGAGCACGTCGAGCTGACCATAGACCTCCAGTCCGCGCTCGATGACGCGTCGGGCGGCGTCAAAATCGCTCACGTCTTCCACACAAGAGACAGCCTCACCGCCGAGAGCGATGATCTCGTCGACGACGTGTTGGGCCAAAGTGGGATCTTCCTCTGCGCCACCAAGAGAGCAACCCGAGTCGTTGACCACCACCTTTGCCCCACGCTGGGCCATGTCGAGGGCATAAGCCCGCCCAAGACCGCGGGCGGCCCCGGTAATGGCAACGACCTTTCCTTCAAGCAAATGTGTCATCAACACCACGCCAAAAGGATCTATCTAGCTAGATTCTTGGAGGGTGACTGTACCGCGGCATAGCACATTGCGCAATGCGTCAGAGACGTTGAGAGGGGTGGAAGAAGGGTGAGCAGCGGGAGAGCTAGAGGATGGCTTTCTTGCAACAGCCGCTGATGCAGTAGAAGAGCTCTGGGCAGAGAGACTGCCCTGGGAGGCCACACGGCTGAATACCAGGGTCACATTGCCATGGGTTGATGATCACACCACCATCGATGGGCACAAACCCACCGTCGATGGGCATACCTGCCTCTGTGGGCACGGCGCTGTCGATCAAGGGCACCCCGGCCTCGGTCGTGGGGACGACGCCTGCGTCAAAGGGCACTCCAGCTTCGGTGGTCGGCAAGCCCGCGTCAGGCGGCACCGAATGAAAGCAATCCTCGGGCACGGTAGGCTTGCCCACACAGATTTCACAACGACCACAGGGGTTGAGGCAGTTGCCTACAGGGGTACAAGGCGGGCACTTCACCGGGTCGCTGACATCAGCGAGGGTGCAGGTGCTGACGTTGCTGTCGTCCATATTACCGATCCAAACATACACATCGGCACCACCGTCGCCCGTGCCCGCCAGCTCGGGGAAAGTACAGCAACCAAAACAATCGCAGCCGTTGGGGGTGTAGGGAAGACAGGTATCCGTGCACTCTTGCAGCTGCTCCGCAGGACAGTTCTTATCCTTTTCGACGAAGTCGGGATCGTATTCACAACCCACCTCTGGCGAGAGGGTGTCGCAGCGGTGATCCCAAATACATTGGTCGTTGCCCGCGCCATTGCCATAGTCGAAGAAACAATCTACGCCACAGCTGGCGGCGGTGGTACCGCCCACACCTGGGTCGAGGCCTGGCCCCTCGGTGTTATCACAGGGGCCAAGGCACTCAGGGTCACGCCAATCGATCACACCGTCGCCGTCGTTGTCTTCGCAGTCGCCACACTCGAGCAGCTTCCCGTCGCATGTTGTAGGACGGCAGATGAAGACTTCTCCTCCATCTTCTTGAATCAAAACACCCCCATCGTTCACCTGCACAGGGCCGGTCTCAGTGGGATACCACCCGGC
>JAFCZD010000436.1 GCA_019314525.1 Deltaproteobacteria bacterium | reverse complement strand
TCGCGCTGGCCACATAGAGCGCCAAGGTTAACGTGCCGCTCTGGTGCACCTCACTCGTAGGCCTTGAGGTGGGCAAGCTTTGCGCGAGGGCAGGGCTCGCTGCTGATGTGAGAGGAAAGCAGAGCACCAGACAGAGTGAGGGCCCGATGAATAGAGAGCGGACCATACGATCCCCCTTTGTTGGCGGCTTGGTAGCGGAGATGACGCGGTGTGTCTAGTGCAGGCCAGTGAAGTGCAGGCCAGTGATGCAGGTTGGTGAAAACGTTACATTTGGATGCAGAGGTTCGGCTCACCCGGCTCGTAGAGGGAGACCTCAACGCACTGCGTCCCATCAGGACAATCGTTGAGCGCGACGTCGCAGTCCTTCTTGGTGCAATAGCCCACCGTCTGGCCGGGCATGACGACGCAATAGCGCACCGACTCTTGGCAGTCGGGGTCGACAGAACAGGCTTCCCCTTGCCCTGCAAGCGCGTTGTCGCCATCAGATGTGCCTGTGCCATCATTCAACGTGCTGCCATCAGGGCCGTCGGTGGGGCTTACGCCCTGATCGGCGGTGTAACAGGTGGCGCCAACGCGCACCTGACCCTCGTCGCAACGGTCACCAAGACAGGCCGAGAGCAACCCCCAGCTCAGCGTGATCACCGCGATGCCGGCGAGGGGTCTTGAGCACCTTTTCAAAGACCTTCTACACATCGCTTGTCTCCTTTGAAGGGATCTCACAGCCCAGGTCGCTTCGTGTGACCCTTCGTCTCCTTTGTGCGAGCGGAAGCCTCAACGTGAACGTCGCACCGAGACCTGGTCCCTCGCTGGTGGCGGACAAGGCCCCGCCCAGCTCCCGCACGGCGTTGGCGCAGGCATGCAAGCCGAAGCCGTGTCCGCTGGCCTTGGTGGTGAAGCCATGCTCGAAGATGTGCATGCGAGTCTCCTCCGACATGCCACAGCCATTGTCCGTGATGGTGATGGCGATGCTCGCTTGAGCGGGGAGGATGGCGAGATGAATCTCCTTCTCCTCCTGATCGGTCAGCGCTTCGCGAGCGTTGCGTAGCAGGTTGACGATGATCGCCACCAGCTTATGTCGATCGAGCACGAGGCTCGGGGCGTCTTCGTAGCTGCGGCGAATCTTGATATCGTGCAGGTCTTCCCATGGCCCCTCAGCGTCCAGCGCGGCGTCGAGCAACGAGGAAAGGTTGAGGGTCTCAGAGAGAGGGGCAGGGCGGGCCAGGCGCTGCTGGGCTTTCACGATCACCGCGGCGTGGTCCACCTGCCGCTGCAGACGAACGCTCTCCTCGCGGAGATAGGCGTGCTCCTTGAGCAGCTGAGCCGAGAGCACCGAAAGGAGCTTTGGCAAGCGCTTGGCGCGCTGATCTTTGGCGAAGAAGCCTCCCAAGTCTGTCTGCTGTGCTTCGAGCAGCGCATTGACTTTCTCCAGGGTGGCGAGGCGACTGTCTCGCAGCTGCTTGTGGATCACTCCCGCAGAGGTCTTGATGCTATTGAGGACATTTCCAACGTTGTGCAGCACACCCGTGGCCACTTCAGCCATGCCAGCCGAACGTGAGGCATCAACGAGTTGACCCTGAAGTTGGCGGATCTGACCCACCATATGATTGAGCCCTTGGGCGAGTTGGGCCAGTTCGTCGCTGGCGCGGACATCGACCTGCGAGTGCAAATCGCCCTCAGCGACGGTGCTCGCGAAGCGGATCATCTTTCGTAAGGGCGCGATGATATGCAGCGCGAAGGCGATGCTGGCGGCGCTGGCCAGGAGCACTAGCAAGAGCAGCATGCCCGCAGCGATCATGAAGCGGGTGCGCCAGGAGTCGATCCGATGGCCCTGAAACTCGAGCGATAGGGTGCCAAATTGCTGACCCTCGATCATCACAGGCCCGCTCCCTCGCACGGCATTTCCGTGACGAACAATGCTCGTCTTGGAGTCGGGCACAGGTGGGATGCCACCTTTTGGCAACTTGCCGTGCCACGCGAGTGGGTCTCCATTGCGACCGTAGGCCACGATGAAGCCGAGGTCAGGATCGTCCTGGTTTCCTTCACCGCATACTCTCAACGCGCGGCGCACGGAGCCGGGGTCCTCAGCGGCGATCGGCACGTCGGCGGTGGCAAGCAAGGTGCGAAGGCAGGAGCGCGCCTTGGCTTCGATGCCCTGATCGAGCAGGGTTAGCGTCGTCTGAAATAGCATCGCGACGGTGGCGAAGATCGCTATGGCAAAGACGAGGGTGCCGACCTGCAGGAAGATCAGCTTGGTGCGTAGTTTCATCGATGGACCTGGGACAGCCGGCCCAGGGCATAGTGTTTGTCACCTGGCGCCCGCCCATCGACGCGTAGAATGCGTACGCCGCGACCGGCGTCACCTGCACGCATATACGCGATGGCCTCCACATGCTTGTTTACGATCCGCCTCAGGAGCCTCGGTGACGCAACACTGCGTGGCGCGATCCCTGTGCCGCGGATGCGAAAATCAACCCAGTAGGTGGCTGACTGACGGGGCGAAAAGCCCAAGAGCGTGTGGTCAAAGTGCTTGCGGAGCGCGCTTTTGGGCGCCGCGTTGAAGACCACGATGGACCGACCCGTTCTCCAGTGTCGTGAGCGCATCAAGAAGATGGCGCGCAGGTCTTTGCGCGAGATATCCTTCAAGGGGTTTTTCAGGCTGACCACCACCACGATGGTGTTGGGATCTAGTGCACCTTCTTGTGTCGCGCCGCTGCCTGCCGGCAACGCGGAGAGGGCGACGATATATGCCAACGCGCGCAGCATTAGAACGCCACCGCGATCTGGATGTAGAGGTTGTGGCTCTCGTCTTTGAGTTTGCTGTCCCGAAAGGCGAGCGCGGCGATGTCGGCTTCTGATTCCACCGCTGAAAAAGTGTACTCCACTTTCATCACAACAGAGTGCGCTGGTCGCAAGGCCAGGCCCCCCGTTGCGGCATAGGCGAAGTCTTTGGGCAGGTTGTCGTCAGGAGATACCCAGTTGAAGCTGAAGTAAGGGCGCAGGGCTATCCACGAGAAGGGTAATTCGTAGCCCAAAAACCCGTAGGCGCCCCACTGAAACCGGTCTGCCGTGTAAGTGCCCGGTCCTCGAATCGCCTCAGGGCGGTGTCCAGCTTCGAAGTCAACCCAACCAGCGGCGACCTCCGCCTGGAAGACCCACGGTCCCCAGGTTGCCGCGAGATCCAGGCCGAGAGAATAGGTGCTGGAGGCGACGGTGAGCTCTCGTACGAGGGCAAAGGTTGGTGCCAGAGCGATGCGTTGTTTGAAGGCGCTCTTGCGACCTGCGTAGCCTGAGAGCCCGAGCTTCCACAGGCAGGGCCATCTGCCTCCCAGGCGGATCCGGCCACCGAGGGCCTTGTCTTTGTCTGGGTCAACGAGAGTGGCCGCAGTGCCCGCGCCGTTGCTGAGGGTGACTTCATAATCCAAATCGACGTCATCCAGCTGGACTTGGCCATGGACTTTGATTCCCAGCTGTCGTTCCGGAAAAAATGCCGCGGCCGAGGTGGCGTAGATGATGGGGGTTAGCGCTGTCGCACGCGTGGGAGAGCCATGATCGACATTCCAAACCCCAAAGGGCGTCAAGTAGAGGCCCATGGTGATTCGTAGCCAGTCGAGGCGTTGCCAGGTTACGTGGGCGCGCTCGATCTCGATGGCCCCAAAGTTGAATTCGTCGAAGGGATAGAGAGCATCGGCGGTCAAGGTGTCCACGCCCTCGTAGGACTCACCTGTGAGGGGGTTTTCCATCGTCATCGTGTCGCCGACGGGGTTGAGGAGAAAGCGTATCTCGGTCATGAAGCGCCAGTTAGGGCTGGGGCGTGCGTCGAAATAGATATTCAGATTGCCAAAGACGAACATGGGGTCGTCATGGCTCAGTAGCCTGCCCAGCCCCTCGTCGCTGAAACGAATATACCGAAAATTCACGTCGAAGAAGCCGTACACCCGCAGCCGACGTGACTGCTCGGGTGGAGACTGTCC
Source organism: Deltaproteobacteria bacterium (assembly GCA_019314525.1). Lineage (GTDB taxonomy): Bacteria > Myxococcota_A > Polyangia > JAFCZD01. The sequence goes on along the minus strand of JAFCZD010000436.1, from coordinate 1,152 downwards.
GGCCAGTTGGTCGAGCTCGGACACTTGCTCTCGCAGGGCGCGGTGCGCTTTTTCCAAACGCGCGAGCTTCTGGTTCACTTCTTTGAGCTGTCTTGACTCAGAGGTCGGCAGCGAGGTTGGCAGCGAGGTCGTTGAGGACTCAGGTGTGACCAGAGAAGGTGGGACCAGAGAAGGTGGGACCAGAGAAGGCGGGCCCAGAGAAGGGGAGGGCGTGGCATCGGCCCAACTCGAAAAGAGCATGGCACAACAAAGACCCAGAGCGCGGGAGGTCCAAGGCATGTTCGTTGCTTTCCTCCAAGGCCACGGGAGTATCGGTTCCATGTGTCGCAACGACGGCAGAGGGACAAGACTTGAGGTCGTCCCGCTAGGACCGAGCTTCCTCACAACGCCACTTAAGATTGTTCCAAGAACAGCGTTTAATATAAGGTAAGATCTCAATCGCCACAACCATGACCCTTGTGCTAGCAGGATGGACCATCGGATGACGCGCATATTGGTGATCGATGATAACACCTCGATTATTGAGGACTTTCGAAGGGTCCTGTGCCCTCCGATCACCGACCCCAACCTGTATGAGCTCGAACTAGAAGTCTTTGGTGAGTCTGTGCCACAGGCTGAAGCACTCGCGTTCGAGGTTGTGGGTGCTGCGCAGGGTGAGGTGGGGCTCGATGAGATCGTCAAGGCGAAGAAGTCAGGGCACCCCTTTCCATTAGCGTTCGTTGACGTGCGGATGCCTCCTGGATGGGATGGCGTCGAAACCGCGAAGCGGATCTGGGATGCTGACCCAGCGATTCAGCTGGTGATTTGTACGGCGTATTCCGATTACAGCTGGGACGAAATGGTGACCGCTCTCGGGCGTCGTGACCGTTTGGTCGTCCTAAAGAAGCCCTTCGATGACATCGAGGTGAGGCAACTCGCCGTGGCGTTGACCCGCAAGTGGGCGTTGGAGCGCGAAAACGAGCTGCGCATGAGCGACTTGTCTCGGATGGTCGCCGAACGAACAGTGGAACTCGAGACATCCAATGCCGAGCTTAAACGCCAGGTGGTCAACCGGGAAGTGATCGAGGCCAAGCTGCGGCAGGCACAGAAGCTCGAAGCGCTGGGGCGACTCATGGCGGGACTTAGCCATGAAATCAACAATCCTTTGACCTT
>JAFCZD010000435.1 GCA_019314525.1 Deltaproteobacteria bacterium | reverse complement strand
CAGCATCGCCGAGCGTTCCATTGCTCGCCGCCAAGGCGTTGCCGTGTCTGACCAGGGTCAGCTCGAACATAGGACGCATGCTGGCCGGAAGTGGGCTGGGGGTCAAGGCATGCCTGAGCTACCCGAGGTGGAGACCGTCGTTCGTCAGCTCTCCCCGCATTTGCAGGGCAAGACCCTGGCGGGGGTGCGGCTCTTCGATGATAAGCTGCGCCATTTCCCGTCCCGCAAGCTCTCTGGTCTCGCCTTCGAGCGTGTGCAGCGGGTGGGTAAGCTGGTGGTTTTCGGCGGGCCCACCCCTCAGGGTGAGCGCTTCGTGGGGGTACACCTGCGCATGACCGGCCGACTCCTTTGGCACCCGGCCGGGATGCGGGCGGAGAGGCGTCACCTCCGTGCACGCTTTTCTCTGCGAGAGGGCGGCGCCGTGCTTTTTTACGATGCACGTCGCTTCGGTACTTTGCAGTTGGCGACGTCATGGGAGGAACTCGAATCCACGGCCCTCGACCCCACGAGCGCGGCTTTTGCACCTCAGCGCTTGGGCAAGCTCCTCGCCCAGGGCGGCGGCCAGAGCCTCAAGGTGTGGTTGATGCGCCAGGATCGTCTGGTGGGCCTCGGGAATATCTACGCCTCGGAGATTCTCTTTCGGGCGCGACTCCATCCATACCGCATCACTCATTCACTGACGCGGGACGAGATCGTACGCCTCCACCAGAGCACCCAGGAGGTGCTGGCTGCTGCCATCGAGGCTTGTGGTACGACTTTTTCCGACTTTCAGACAGCTCACGGTTTCACGGGATCCTATCAGCGCTACTTGCAGGTCTATGGACGTGAGGGTGAACCGTGCCTTGTTTGCGGGTGCAAAATCGAGCGTGTGGTGCAGGCTCAGCGCAGCAGCTTTTTTTGCCCAGGCTGTCAGGTGGCGTGATCGTTGGTCTTTTTGCCCCCACGACAAAGCGTTCTACGGCTAAGTCCCTGATGTGATGGGTTTTGTAGGGGCGACCCATGAGGCGCGGGCTTGATTTGCGCTCTATGATGCATTAAAAGGCTCCCGCTTTTGACCGCGCGATTAGGAGGATGTGACGTGAGTGAGAAGAAGCGTATTGTCATCACCGGCATGGCGATCAACACCCGGCTTGGTGACAACCTCGACACCTTCTACGACAACCTGATGGCGGGGAAGTCAGGCGTTACCAATTGGACGATGATGGATACATCCCGCATTTACTCCAAGGTGGGTGGGGACCTCAGCGAGTATAACGTGCGGGAGAAGCTCGCCACGCTCAAGCCCAAGCTGCCCCTTGAGCAGTTCAAGAAGCTACGCCGCATGGTCAAACGTGCGCCCTTCACCACCAAGCTCTCGATGTTGGCTGCCATGGACGCCTACCTCGACGCTGGCTTCAAGGCCCTCGACCCCTTTCGTACCTCCCTCGCCGTGGCAGGGCACAACCTCAACAAGATGTACCAACATGAAAACTACCTGCAGTTCGAAGAGGAGCCCGATTACATCGACAACCTCTCCTCGGTGCACTCGCTAGATACCGATCATGCAGGCTCTGTGTCTGAGGTCCTTGGCATCCATGGCCCGATTTATACGATGGGTGGGGCGTGCGCGAGTGGCAATATCGCCTTGCGTAACACCGTCGATGAAATTCGCCACCATGACCATGATGTCGGCTTCGTCGTGGGTGCGACCCTTGAGTTTGCTCCCCTAGACCTTCACGCGATGTGTCTGTTGGGCGCGATCTCTTTCCAGAGCTTCAATGACACGCCTGAGCAGGCGAGTCGCCCCTATGACGCCAAGCGTGAGGGTTTCATCCCCTCCCATGGGACCGCAGTGTTGGTGGTAGAGGACCTCGAGCACGCCAAGGCACGTGGTGCCAAGATCTACGCTGAGATCCTGGGTGTGACGGCGACGAGCGACGCCAACCACCTCCCCACTCCTTCAGAGGAGGGTCAGACGCGCACCATGCAGCGCTTGCTGAAGAACTCTGGCGTGGCTCCAGAGCAAGTCGATTATATTTGTGCGCACGCAACCTCAACCCCCTTGGGGGATATCACCGAGATCAACTCCATCAAACGGGTTTTTGGGGACCACGCCAAGAAGCTGAAAATCAACGCGCCCAAGTCGATGCTTGGGCACACCTGCTGGTCGGCGGCTGTGGTGGAGACGGTGGCGGGCGTGATGCAGATGCAAAAAGGGTGGCTGCACCCCTCGATCAACATCGAGGAGCGTGACTCGCGTGTGGACCTCGACGTCTGCGCCAATGAACCTGTGGAGCATCAGATCGAGATTATGCTGAAAAACTCGTTTGGTTTCGGCGGAATTAACGTCTGCAGCTTGATCAAGCGCTACAGCAATTAGGCAGGGTTTCAATGATCTATTTTATCACGGGTGGATCACGTGGTATCGGCGCCAACCTCGTCGCCGAGGCCGTCAAGGCTGGCCATGACGTGGCGTTCACCTACAACAGCAATGAGGCCATGGCGCGTGAGGTCGTGGATAGCTCCGCAGCCCTGCGTGAAGGGGCCATCGTACGCTGCTATCGCCTCGACGTGTGTGATTCCGCCCAGGTTGAGAGCGTGGTGGATGCGGTGGTGGAGGACTTCGACACCATCGACGTGGTGGTGAACAACGCTGGCATTACCAAGGATAACGTCCTCGTCTCCATGGAGGACGACGAGTGGGCTGACGTGATCGCCACCAACCTCACAGGTCCCTTCTACGTTTGCCGCCAGGTGCTCCCGATCATGCTCTCGGCGCGCTTCGGCCGTATCATCAACATCTCATCGCTGGTCGCCAGTGGGGGATCGGGGCAGGCCAACTACGCGGCGTCCAAAGCAGGGCTGCATGGCCTGACGCGCACCATCTCGAAGGAATACGGACGGCGCGGCATTACCGCGAACGTTGTCTGTCCGGGTTATTTCGAGACGGATATGACCAAGGATGCGCTGCCAGAGCCCGTGCGAAAGTTCTGGAATACCTACGCCAAGGTGCCCAAAGGGCGCACAGGGAAGCTGGAAGAGATTGCCACAGTGGTGAACTTCCTTGCCTCCGAGGGAGCCTCCTTTGTCAACGGGCAGGTGATCAACGTCACAGCCGGCCTCGACTGGGCGCCCTAACCTTTGGGTTCCCTGACTTCGCTTAGTGTGGGCGCAAAAGAGACCATGAAACGCAACGATTTTCACAATAAAGCCGTGGTGATCACTGGAGGCACTAAGGGCATTGGTCTCGCGACGGGGCTGGCCTTTGGCCGCAACGGAGCTCACCTCTACCTCACCCATCGCTGGGGATCCGCCGACGAGAACGAAATTCGGGCCAAGTTCGCTGAGGCGGGGGCGCTTGAGCCAACCATCGTTGAAGCCGACGTGAGCCAAGATGAGGACACCAAGGCGCTGATGGAGCTCATCAAAGAGCGGCATAAGAGCGTCGAGGTGTTCGTCAGCAATGTCTGCATCGTACAACCTGCCGATGGGATCGAGAGCTACAAGAAGCGCTCGCTCTTGCGCTCTCTCGAATACAGTGCCTGGCCCTTCGTAGCGTATATGCAGCAGATTCAGGAGACCTTCGAGAAGCTGCCTCGTTACGTCATCGGCATGTCCAGCGACGGTCCCGATAACTATTTTTCGCATTACGAATACGTCGCCGTCTCCAAGGCTGTGATGGAGACCATGTGCCGCTATCTGTCGCGGCATTTGCGTCATGAAACCATCAACTTGAATATCATTCGTTCTCGCAATGTTCTCACAGACGCCGTTACAGAGATTTTCGGCGAAAAATATGTGAGATTCATGTCGAAATATGCCGGAGAAGAGAACTTCATGGCCGCAGAGGAGATCGCCAATGTTGCGCTTGCGCTCTGCTCGGGGATGTTGGACGCGGTGAATGGACAGGTGATCCAGGTGGACAAGGGCGCAGCCTTTGCTGACACCTTGATGCGCACCAAAGAGCAGCTCGAAAAGTGGGGCGAGCTTTAGTAGTGGGGAGTTGCACTTGCACAACGACAAACCAGCGGCTAAAAGACGCTGGTTTGTACGCTAACGCTAAAGAGGTAAGCTCAATGATTACGAAGGAAGCTGTGCTTGAGGTCGTGACGGAGAACCTGATCGACACCCTGGACGATGAGATCGAGGCCAAAGATGTTGATGCCTCCAAGTCGATGAAAGATTTGGGCGCCAATAGCCTGGACATCGTGGAAGTCGTTTCTAGCAGCATGCGCCAGTTGAAGGTCAAAGTGCCACGCTCTGAGCTGAGCAAGTTGACGAATATTCAAGAGCTGGTGGATGTGCTCTATCAAGCTGGCATCGACAAGGATCAGGAGCAAGAGCAGCAGGCCAAGGCCTCCTAACAAGGCTCTAGCTCTCCCCGCATAGCCCTATCAGCCAAGCCCGCACCCTTCCCAATGCGCGGGCCCGTGGCGTCTTGTGTGCTCCCCACGATAAGAGGGTCCGATGCTGCTCAACGACTTATCCGGCAAAGCCGTGGTGATCACAGGTGGCACCAAAGGCATTGGCCTCGCCATGGGGCTTGCGTTTGGTGCCGAGGGCGCCCAGGTCTATTTGACCCATCGCTGGGGTTCGGCCGACGAGACAGAGCTGAAGCAGCGCTTTGAGGCGGTGGGTGCGCCAGCGCCGCGGATCCTCGAGGCTGACGCCTCCAATAAAGAGGACACCGAGGCGCTCTTCGCGGAGATCAAGAAGCACCACGAGAGCATTGAGGTCTTCGTTAGCAACGTCTCCTTCGCCCAGGTCAACAAGAAGGGGCTGGCTGGCTACAAAAAGCGCGCCTTTTTTCGGAGCTTGGAGTACAGCGCCTGGCCGATGATGGGCTATTTGCAACAGATCAAGGAGGTCTTTGGCTGCTACCCCCGCTACTCTCTGGGCAGCTCCTGCGACGGCCCCGACACGTACTATCCGGGCTATGACTATGTGGCAATCTCCAAGGCGGTGATGGAGACCTTCTGTCGCTACATGTCCAAACACCTCTGGGAAGAGCAGCAGGCGACGATCAACATTATTCGCTCGCGGCCCATCTCCACAGAGTCGCTGGAGGCCACCTTTGGCCCTGAGTACGAGCCCTTCCTGCGCAAATACTACGGCGACGATTACTTTGTAGACCTTGAGCAATTTGGCCAAGCGGCGTTGGCTCTTTGCAGCGGGCTGATGGACGCCGTGACGGGGCAGATCTTGCTCTTGGACAAGGGCGTTGGCTTTCAGGATAACCTCATGCGTCTCTT